>CALWSX010000042.1 GCA_944384285.1 uncultured Lachnospiraceae bacterium | reverse complement strand
CATCGTAAGACTGTCCCTGATACTGAAGTACATCTTTTTCATTCTTGCAATACCCAAGTACAATTCTGCTTTCATTTGGAAAAATAAAGCTCTTTCCGTTTTCTTTATATTTTGCGACATCTTTAAGAAGTTTTTTTAGCGGTATAACATGGTTTTCTCTAAGCTCCGAAAGAGTTCGTCTTAAAAGAAGAATTTGTATACCATCATAATTAAAAGCAAGCAAAACCGCCTTTACCCTTGCGGCAAAGCTTTTTCCGCCGCCTCTTGCCCCTCCATAAGCCGTATATCTTTTGTCTGAATTAAAAAACTCTATTTGTTTTGGAAAAGGTTTTTCAATCTCTATAATGCTTTCGCTTATTTTTTTGTCTGCCATAGTATCAACTTGACCATTCTTTAAGTTCTTTTGATATTTCTATTTTTACAACTCCGGTATCGTCCCCACCGTCATAAGTTTTTGTCAAAAGCTCACTTGCCTTAAATCTGTCCGAAAGTTTTTGCTCCTCATCACGAAGAACCTCTGTCCAAAAACTTTTTATTTCCTCCATCGTTGCAATATCATTTTCTTCCAAGTCTTATCACCTGCCTTTCTTCATGCGGTATGTTAACATAAAAAAAAGACCTAAAACTGTCAAGTTTAGGTCATGTTTGTTTAATTCTAAATGTATATTTTATTAAATTTTTTGTAGACTTATTAAGCTCTTGTTTAAAGTATATTTCTTGATTCATATGCCTTTAAAGAAATCATATAAGATAAAATATTTAAAACTATCATCACAATAAAACTTATTGAAAGAATATTAAAAGTATTATAATATAAATTTTTTACAATACTTGAAATATGTTCACTTACACCTCCAAGTAAACCCATTACTGCAAAAAAGCAAACCAAAAACACAATACGCCCTTTTGCAACTCCCATCTTAAATATCATAGGCAATAACAAAGCCTGAAAAATAAGTGCATATACAAGAGAAAAACCTGTTGTATAAAAAATATCAATTCCTATGGTTTTTTTAGTATATAATAAACTTAATATTTGAATAATGATTGAAAAAACAGATGCTATACATATACATATAATTCCGAAAACATACTTGCTTTTTACTATATCAGAAACAGAATAAGGCATAGTTATTGCAAAAGAATCCCATTTTGACTGTTCATCATAAGCCATTGATGTAAAAGAAAGTATAACAGAATAAAAAACTGCAAAAGTTGCTCCCGGAAAGTTAGGAATAGCAGAAAATACAAGAATAAATACAATAACAAATTTAAGCTGTCTTATAATACAAAAACTATCTTTTAAAATAAGCCCTCTCATATCTCTTCGTCCCCCTTTGAAAGAAATATAACTATATCTTCAATAGTAGTGTGTTCTGTTTTAAAAATATCCGATATTTCAGATTTTAAAACAAGCGCAGTAACACAAGAAGATGATACTCTTACACCTTTTACCGCATATTCCGGAAGAGATAAAAAGTCCTCTTTTGAAAGTTTTATGAGCGCATACTCTTCAAGAAGACGGTCTTTTTCCTCAAAAAATATAAGTTTTCCATCTTTTATAAAAGCGATATAATCACAAATTTTTTCAAGGTCACTTATAATATGAGATGAAATAAGTATTGAATTATTTTCGTCTCTTGTAAATTCATTAAATATATCAAGTATCTCTTCCCTTACAAATGGGTCAAGACCGCTTGTTGCTTCATCAAGAATTAAAAGCCTTGAGTTATGAGAAAGTGCAACACTTATGGCAAGTTTCATTTTCATACCTCTTGAAAACTTTTTAAAAGGCTTTTTAAATGGGAGTTTAAATTTTTCTATATACCCAAAATATAAATCTTCGTCCCAATTTTTATATGTTCTTTTCATAATATTATTTACCGTTTTAGGCGTAATTTCTTCAGGAAAATATGCTTCATCAAGTACAACTCCTATATCATTTTTAATTTCTGTAAACTCTTTATCCTCATTATTTACACCTAAAACTTTTATTTCTCCACGGTCTTTTCTAAGCGCACCCATTATAAGTTTTATTGTTGTTGTTTTTCCGGCTCCGTTACCACCAATAAGCCCAACAACACTACCGGAAGGTACATTTAAAGTTAAATTATCTATCATAAAATCTCCAAAAAACTTTGAAACATTTTTAATTTCTATAGCATTATCCATAGCTTATATCTCCTTTTTTGCCATTTGAAACATATTTATAATATCCTCGTCTGACAAACCACATATTGGTGCAAGTTCTATAATTTTATTTATATATCCCTCTATGGTTCTAAGGTTTTCTTCTATTACAAGCTGGGTATTTTTTTCAGCCACAAAACAGCCCTTTCCACCTACTGTGTATATGTACCCATCTTTTTCAAGCTCATCATACGCCCTTTTTGTTGTTATAACGCTTATTCTTAAATCTTTTGCAAGAGAACGTATTGACGGCAGCATATCACCCTCTTTAAGCTGCCCCATAATAATATGGTTTTTTATTTGTTTATAAATTTGTTCATAAATTGGTTCATTGTTTGCATTGCTTATTATAATATCCAAAGGTGGCCCTCCTTTATACCGTATATATTCGGTATATACAGTATATACTGTTATGCAAGTATTGTCAAGTATTTATTAAGCATGAAAAATTTGGATATACGTAAACACACTTAAATATTTGTAATAAATAAAAACAAGTATAAATAAGTACATATATATGATCTTTTTTTAATCAGATAGGTTTTAAAAAATATACTTAAATTTAAAAACATATCTAAATCGTTATATAATGAACTTTTATCTTTTTTCAGGAATAAAAAATTATTTATAATCCGCTAAAAACCGCATTAAGTCATAAATTTTTTCATAAATTATTATGATAACAAAGCAAAAGGGGGACATTTTTAAGTGCGTAAACAAAAAAAGGAAAATAAAGAGAACGTAAAACACAAGCTTAAAGAAAATATTTCAGACGCCCTTGAGCTTCCGAAAGAAATAACCTTGAATTTGCCTTTGATTACAATAACTGGCAGACAAGAAATATGTATAGAAAACTATAAAGGAATACTCGAATACGGCGATAACAAAATGCGTATAAAAACAGAAGTCGGAATAGTTTTGATAGAAGGTAAAAATATTGTAATTAAACATATTACATCTGAAATACTGATACTTAAAGGCGCTATTTCAAAATTTGAATTTTTAATGTAGGGGGCATAAATCTTTGTTTTTGTCGTTATGGAATTTTTTTAGAGGATATGCTATTATAAGCGTGCGTGGGTTTTCGGCAGAAAGATTTATAAACCTTCTTGCA
>CALWSX010000041.1 GCA_944384285.1 uncultured Lachnospiraceae bacterium | reverse complement strand
GAATGCTTTAATGTATCATTGTAAAGATGAACTTTCAGGCATAAATGGTGTTATGCGTCCGGGTATTGTTCATAGAATAGATAAGGATACATCAGGTCTTTTAATGATTGCAAAATCAAATGTTGCGCATATTTCGCTTGCCAAACAACTTGCGGAGCATACTATAACAAGAAAATATAATGCTGTTGTTTTAAATAACATAAAAGAAGACGAAGGTACAGTTAACAAACCTATAGGCAGAAATCCGCAAGACAGAAAGAAAATGGCGGTAAATGAGAAAAATGGTAAAAATGCAATTACACATTATAAAGTTTTAGAGAGATTTGGGAAATATACATTTATTGAAGCTAAGCTTGAAACGGGAAGAACTCATCAGATAAGGGTTCATTTAAGTTACATAGGTCATCCTTTGGTTGGAGACTTGGTTTATGGAGTAAAAAAACAGCCTTTTGGAATAGAAGGTCAGGCACTTCATGCCAGAGTTATTGGGTTCATTCATCCTACAACAGGGCAGTATATGGAGTTTGAGGCTCCTTTGCCGGAGTATTATGAAAAACTTCTTGTAAAACTTAGAAATATTCAATAAATATATATCTTGAAAGGGTTTTTAATATGAAAAAAATAGTTTTAACGGGCGGAGGAACTGCCGGACACGTTACACCTAATATTGCACTTATTCCTTTTCTTAAAGATGAGGGATATGAAATTCATTATATAGGTTCAAAAGAGGGAATTGAAAGACAACTTATAGAAAAAGAAAATATACCTTATTATCCTATATCTTCAGGTAAATTAAGAAGATATTTATCTGCAAAAAATATTTCTGATATGTTTAGAGTATGCAAAGGTGTACTTGAAGCTAAAAAAATAATAAAAAAGATAAATCCAGATATAGTATTTTCAAAAGGTGGGTTTGTTGCAGTTCCTGTTATTTTAGGTGCAAAATTAAATAAAATTCCTATAGTTATTCATGAATCTGATATAACTCCTGGACTTACAAATAAAATTTCAACACCTTATGCAAAGGCTGTTTGCACATCTTTCCCTGAAACAGTTAAGCATATAAAGAGCAATAATGTTATAAATACTGGAACACCTATAAGAAAAGAGCTTTTTTTGGGAGACAGAGAAAAAGGACTTAAAATATGTAACTTTAATGATGAAAAACCTGTTATTCTTGTTATAGGAGGAAGCTTGGGTTCTGTTAAAATAAATACAGAAATAAGAAAAATTCTCCCTGAAATAACAAAAGATTTTCAGGTAGTTCATATGTGTGGTAAAAATAATTTAGAAGAAAAACTTTTTAGTTTAAAAGGTTATAAACAGTTTGAATATATAGATGATGAACTTAAAGATATTTTTAAGATTACAGATCTTGTTATTTCGCGTGCAGGTTCAAACTCAATTTTTGAGTTTTTATCATTAAAAATTCCAAGTCTTTTAATACCGCTTCCTTTAAGTGTAAGCAGAGGAGATCAGATTTTAAATGCACAATCATTTGAGAAAAAAGGATTTTCAAAAGTATTAAAAGAGGAAGATTTGAACAGTGAAACATTGATAAATAACATATATGACTTGTATAAAAACAAAGATAAATATATTTCGTATATGGAAAAGAGCAATTTAACAAACGGGGTTAAACCTGTTCTTGAACTTATAAAAAAATATACAAGGTAATTTAAAGGAGGAAAATAAATTGAAGAAAGCAATTACATTAGCTTTATCAGCTATGATGTTATTTACAGCATGTGGAAACACTGATAAACAGGAAACTACAAACAATAATACAACAACAGAACAAACAGAAGGTACAGACCAAACAGGAGATCAGTCACAAGAACTTACAGAAGAAGAAAAACAAAAAGCGGAAGAATATATAAAAACGCTTGCAAGCCAGGGAAACGACCAGTTTAAACAGCTTCAGATGCCGGAAGAAGGAGAAACTATTGCTGTTATAAAAACTAATATGGGGGATATAAAAGTAAGACTTTTTGAAGAAGAGGCTCCTTTAGCTGTTAAAAACTTTAAGGAACTTGCTGAAAGTGGATATTATGATGGAGTTATATTCCATAGAGTAGTTGAAGATTTTGTTATCCAGGGTGGAGACCCAACTGGTACAGGTACAGGCGGACAAAGTGCTTACGGACAGGATTTTCCTGATGAATTTTCTCCAAATCTTTACAATTTTAACGGTGCTCTTTCAATGGCAAACAGAGGCCCAAATACAAATGGCAGCCAATTTTTTATAGTTACATGTGATGATGACCAAGAAGAATACTTTAATTCACTTAATGATGTTGTAGAAAAATACGGAAGAGATCAGCTTCTTCAAAATCCAAACACAGGCGCTATTTTAAGAACAAATTATAGCGAAAAAGCTATTCAGAAATATGACGAAATAGGTGGAACTCCAAACCTTGATTATGTTCATACAGTTTTTGGCCAGGTATTTTCTGGCATGGATGTAGCTGAAAAAATAAGTGAGGTTGAAGTTGACGCAAACGATAAACCGGTTAAAGATGTTGTTATTGAGGATATTGTTTTTGAAGAATATAAAAAATAAATCCTTTTAAATTTGGGGGAAGTATTTTATGTGTGATATTTCGTTTAGATATGCAGAAGAAAAAGATGTTTCTCTTATTTTAAAATTCATAAGAGATTTGGCAGAATATGAAGGCCTTTTACAAGAGGTTGTTGCGACAGAAGATATACTTAGAGAATGGCTTTTTGAAAAGAAAAGTGCAGAAGTTCTCTTCGCTGTTTTAGATGGTAAAGAAATAGGATTTGCTCTTTATTTTTATAACTTTTCAACATTCTTAGGACGTTCCGGAATATATCTTGAAGATTTATATGTTGACCCATTATACAGAGGAAAGGGATATGGAAAAGCCATATTAAAGAAACTTGCTAAAACAGCGGTTGAAAAAGGAATGGGTAGGCTTGAGTGGTGGTGTCTTGACAGTAACACTAAAAGCATAGGTTTTTATCTTTCTTTGGGTGCTGAAGCAATGGAGGACTGGACTGTATACAGACTTTCAGGTGAAACTTTAAATGCTTTAGCCAAAGAATAAAAAATATAATCAGATATGTTGTTTTTGACAAAGTCTATAAAAACGAAATAACAAGTAGTACAGAAGAATTTATTTATACCCAATAATTAAAAATTAAAAGATTAATAAAGGCAGGAAAGAAGCAAAGTCTTCATTTCCTGCCTTTTAAGTTTTATTAGTTTTTTATTTATTCAAGTTCAAAAGCACCTGTATATAATTGATAATATACTCCTTTTTCTGATATTAATTTATCATGATTTCCTCTTTCTATAATTTTTCTATGTTTTAGAACCATAATTACATCTGACTTTTGTACTGTTGAAAGTCTGTGAGCGATTACAAATACTGTTCTTTCTTTCATAAGTTTATCCATACCGTCCTGTACTAGTGCTTCAGTACGAGTATCGATAGAAGATGTTGCTTCGTCTAATATCATAACAGGTGGGTCTGATACAGCGGCTCTAGCGATTGAGATAAGCTGGCGCTGACCTTGTGACAAACCGCTTCCGTCACCTTTTAAAACTGTGTTATAACCTTCTGGAAGCATACGAATAAATCCGTCAGCATTTGCAAGTTTTGCAGCAGCAATACAGTCTTCGTCTGTAGCATTTGGATTTCCGTATCGTAAGTTTTCCATAATTGTTCCTGTAAATAAATTTACATCTTGAAGAACTATACCAAGGGAACGTCTTAAATCGGATTTTTTGATTTTACTGATATTAATTCCATCATAATATATTTTTCCACTTGTAATATCATAAAATCTGTTAATAAGATTTGTTATAGTTGTTTTTCCAGCTCCTGTAGCACCAACAAAAGCAATTTTTTGTCCTGGTTCTGCATACATAGTTATGTCATGTAAAACTTCTTTGTCTGGAGTATATCCGAAATTTACATGTTCAAATTCAACTTTTCCTTCTAATTTTGTATATTTTATACTGCCATCTTTTTTAGGGTGTTTCCATGCCCATATTCCTGTGTGTTCAGATGTTTCGACGATTTCACCGTCAACTTCTTTTGCATTTACAAGTGTAACATATCCATTATCATCTTCAGGTTCTTCTTTCATAAATGTAAATATACGTTCTGCACCGGCAAGAGCAGTAACAATAGAATTAAACTGGTTTGAAATCTGTGAAATTGGGTTTGTAAAGTTTCTTGATAATGTTAAAAATGATGCGATCATACCAAGTGTGACTGTACCGGTTCCTCTAAGACCAATATTTGGTACTGAGTAAATTGCCATATATGCTCCAAGTACTGCAATAATAACATATTGCATGTATCCAAGAGCGTTCATAAGAGGCATCATAGAGTTTGCATGACCATTTGCATTTCCGGCATTTTCTTCCCATACTTTATTTTTTTCACGTAATTTATCTTTTGCTGCTTCTTCATGGCAGAAAACTTTTATTACTTTCTGACCATTTACCATTTCTTCAACAAAACCATTTACGTCAGCAAGAGATCTTTGCTGCATAATGAAATAATAACCGATTTTTTTAGATATGGATTTTACAATCTGTAATATTAAAAATATAACTATAATAGCAACAAGTGTAAGCCATACACTTAAGTATAACATACAAATAAATACAGCAACGATTGTAAAAACAGATGAAATAAGCTGTGACATTGACTGAGCAATCATTTGTCTAAGGGTATCTGTATCGTTTGTATAAAGGCTCATGGTATCACCGTGTGTATGAGTATCAAAATATCTTATAGGAAGATATTGCATTTTTGTAAACATATCATCACGGATTTTTTTAAGTGTTCCCTGTGCGATTGTAACCATTACACGGTTGTAGATTAATGTTGAGAAAACTCCGACAAGATAAATACATCCAACTGTGATAATTGCTTTTATAAGTCCGGTAAACACAGGTTCATTCATTCCTAAGATAGGTACTATGTAATTATCAATAAGGATCTGAATAAACAATGCTGAAACAGCCGAAGCAAGTGCACTTAATAATATGCAAATAACAACAATTACAAATGATGATTTATATTCTTTCATGTATGAAAAAAGCTTTTTAAGAACTCTTACATTAAATCTAGGTTGTTTAGGTGGATTTTGAGCATTTTTATTTGTGAAAGGTCTTTCTTTTGTTGTATCATTATTATTCATTATCTTCGTTTCCTCCTTTCTGTTGAGAAATATATATTTCCCTATAAATATCACAATTATTTAACAGGTCTTCATGTTTACCTATTGCAATTATTTTACCATCATCAAGTACTACAATTTTGTCAGCATGCATTACTGAACTGATTCTTTGTGCAATAATTATTTTTGTGGTATCCGGAATATATTCCTGAAATGATTTTTGGATAATGGCATCAGTTTTGGTATCTACTGCGCTTGTGGAGTCATCAAGAATTAATACTTTTGGTTTTTTAAGCAAAGCACGGGCAATACAAAGTCTTTGTTTTTGGCCTCCTGAAACATTGCTTCCTCCCTGTTCAATATAAGTATCATATTTATCTTCAAAACCTTCGATAAATTCATCAGCGCATGCAAGATGACAGGCATGTTTTATTTCTTCATCTGAGGCATTTTCATTTCCCCAACGAAGATTTTCTTTGATTGTTCCGGAGAATAATTCATTTTTTTGTAAAACCATGGCAACAGCGTTACGAAGGGTATGAAGATCATATTCTTTAACATTTACCCCTCCAACTGTAAGGGTACCGTTTGTAATATCGTATAGTCTAGGAATAAGCTGTACAAGACTGGATTTTGAAGAACCGATACCACCTATAATTCCAACTGTTTCTCCTGACTTAATATCAAGGTTAATTTTATCAAGGACTTTTTTGTCAGCTTTAGAAGCATATACAAAGTCTACATTTTCAAATTTTATAGAACCATTTTTTACTTCCATAACAGGGTTTTCTGGGTTTGATATATCAGTTTTTTCCTGTAAAATTTCTGAAATACGATATGCAGAAGATGCAGCAATCGTGATCATGGCAAATACCATAGAGAGAAGCATAAGGCTTATTAAAATCTGCATTGCGTATGTAATAAGAGCCGTAAGGTCACCTGTTGTAAGTCCTAAAGCTGGATTATTTCCGCTGGCAACAATAGCTTTTGCTCCAATCCAAGAAATAAGAATCATACAAGAGTATACAAAAAACTGCATTATTGGAGAGTTAAAAGCAATTAATCTTTCTCCTTTTGAAAAGCTTTTAAAAATACGCTCAGAAATTTTTTCAAACTTATTTATTTCGCTTTCTTCACGGTTAAAAGATTTAACAACTCTTATACCATGTATATTTTCCTGAACTACATTATTAAGTTCATCATAAGTTTTAAAAACACCTTTGAAGATAGGGTGTACATTTTTAATTATTAAAATAAGAGGTATTGCAAGTAATGGTATTACAGCAAGGAAAATCATAGATATATTTTTATTTATATTAAATGAAACAACCATTGCAAACAACAACATAACAGGTCCACGTACAGCCATACGTATAAGCATTTGGTAAGCATTTTGGATATTTGTTATATCTGTTGTGAGACGTGTAACTATAGAAGCGGTAGAAAATTTATCGATATTTGAAAATGCAAAAGTTTGTACATTATCATACATATCCTGGCGTAAGTTGGAAGAAAAACCAACTGCGGATTTTGCACCTATTCTTGCAGCAAAAACACCTGCTAATAATTCCAATGCAGCAAGCAATAATAGAAATAATCCATATTTCCAAACAACGGACATTTCGCCCATTTCAATACCAAAATCTATAAGTTTTGACATAGTTAAGGGAATTATAATCTCAAAAATAACTTCTAAAATAGAAAGTAAAATTGTAATTATAGAGGTTTTTTTATACTCTCTAAGACTTTTAATAAGCGTTTTTATCAATTAAAACATCTCCTTTCAAGTGTAGCGTGCTACATTTATAATGAAAAAATG
The DNA here is from genome assembly GCA_944384285.1 of uncultured Lachnospiraceae bacterium. Lineage (GTDB taxonomy): Bacteria > Bacillota > Clostridia > Lachnospirales > Anaerotignaceae > CALWSX01. Next base: position 8,056 of record CALWSX010000041.1, on the reverse strand, counting down.
TAGCCGTATATAAGTATATAACGGCATATATTTAGTCAAGATTTTTTAAAATAATTTTTAAATAGCTTTCAAGCTGATTTTTTTGGGAATCAGTTAAAGATAATAACATAGTATCTTCTAATTCTAAAATCTTATTTTTCATTTCTTCTGCTATTATAATGGCATTGTCGGTTATTTGTACTATTTTGTTCCTTTTATCATTAGGGTCAAGCCATGTATGTACAAAACCATTTTGTTCCAAGCGAGAAATTATTCCCACAACAGTAGGGTGAGAAACAGATAAATGACATTCTATTTCTTTTTGTGTTGACTGTCCTCCTCGTATATTTAGATATATAAGAACTCTGCTTTGAGCAAGAGTTAAATTATGCTTTTTCAAATCTGCGTCGGCTTTTATTTTGACTTTATCGGTTATCATTTTTATAAGATAACCAATATGATTTTTATCCATGTAAATCTCCTTTCAATCTGTAGCACACTACATATTATAAGTATCAAATTAAAATATGTCAATAGTTTTGAAATAAGGAGTATTTTTTTATATTGATATAAATATTTATTAAAAATAAAAATGTGGGTATTTTAAAGACTTTGTTTTTTGTGAATGATAGAGATGTTTTTATATATAAAATTAAATTAGAATAAAAAAATATATATTTTTTTAAATAAATTATATGCTTTGTTGTTATTTTTTAATATTGTTAATATTTTATCCTGCTGATAAAATAGTGAAAATAAAAATTTACTTTTGGTTCGGAGGAAAGCTTTATGAATTTAAATATAAAGTCAGTAAAAGTAACTAATAATATAAATATAGGAGAGAAAAAAGAATTTTTTTTAGAATGTGAAAAATTTTGGGTTTTTGCAACGCTTATGTTTATAGGCGGATTTTATGGTGCATTTACATACAGTATAAGAGGTGGAGTTTTTTGTAATGCACAAACGGCAAATTTTGTTCTTTTTGCCATGAATATTGGAAATGCAAATTTTTCAAAGGCAGGTTATTATTTGATACCTATGACAGCGTATCTTTTAGGTACAATAATTTCTGAAGCAATAGCAGGCCCTATTAGAAAAAAACACTTTATAAGATGGGACACCATACTTATTTTTATAGAAATGCTTGCAGTAATATTTCTTGGATTTTTGCCTGAAAGTGCTCCTTTTCAAATTTCTCAAATAACAATAAATTTTATTTGTTCAATGCAGTATAACACTTTCAGACAAGCACAAAAGATGCCAATGGCAACAACTTTTTGTACAAATCATGTAAGACAAACAGGTATATCTATTGTAAAAACAATAAAGGATAGAAAAAATAAGGAAAAAAGAAAAAAACTCTTAATGCATGTATGTATGCTTTTAATGTTTGTTGTTGGAGGAATAATATCAACCGTACTTTGTAATATATTTTTGGGAAAAGCAATATGGGTGCTTTTAATTCCTCTTTCAATAATATTTATTGACCTTCTTTATGCGGATTTAAAAAAAGAACGTAAAGATTTTAATAGTATACCACATGGTCATTGATTATTTTCCAAATACTATTGAAACAATAAAAAGGGAGGCTATTATTCCTGCTATATTAGAGAGTATTGATCCTTTAAGGGTGTATCTTGTATTTTTAATTCCGATACTCATAAAGTATAATGACATGGTATAAAAAATTGTTTCAGTACATGACATCATTGTTGAGGCAGTTCTCCCTATAAATGAATCCGGACCGTAAGTTTTAAATATATCAATAATAATTCCAACTGCTCCCGAAGCAGATATCATTCTCATAAAAGAAAGAGGGATAAGCTCTTTTGGAAATCCTGTTAGGTTTGAAATAGGAGTAAAAAGATTTTCAAGTAAAGTCAAAAGACCTGATGAACGTATTATTGAAACGGCAAGCATAAGTCCAACCATTGTTGGAAGAACATCAAATATTAATATGCATCCGTCTTTTGCTCCCTTAACAAATGATTCATAAACATTTATACCTTTTTTGAAACCATACATAACTATTAGAACTACAGAAAAAGGTATAATTAAGTTAGATATGTAAATAAAGATATTCAATTTTGTTCTTTCCTTTCCATAATTTTAGCATAAATAATTCCGGTAAGAGTTGACACAATAGTAGCTACTATACCTGTAAAAACTATTTCGGAGGGAAGACTTGAACCATATTCTGCCCTTAAAGATATTATGTTTATATTAATAAGTTGTACAGAGGATATATTTATTATCATAAACATACACATGCTTTTTGAGGCAGTTTTTTTGTTTTTGTTTAGCTTTTGCATTTCTTTCATTGTCATAAGACCTGCATGTTTTGCTGCATACGAAACACCTAAAAAGTTTGCGGCTATGTTTGTTGCTATGTATTTAAAAGAAGGGTGGTTGTCAGGTATTTCCGGGAAAAGCATCTTTAAAAAAGGTGATATTTTTTTTGAAAGAAGATTTATAAGCCCGGAATCTTTAGCAATTTCAAGTATACCGTTCCAAAGAGCAGTTATACCTAAAAAAGTAAGAATAAGAGATATTGAATCTTTTCCGCTTTGTATAATCGTGTTAGAAATCAATTCGCTTTTTCCTGTTGCTACACCAAAAATTACTCCTGAAATTATAAAAAAACACCAAATTTTATTAAGCATTTGAGTTTCTCCGATAAAAATATTTTTTTAATATTTTATGTAAAAAGTGTACGATTATTTCTTTGTTTAATTTTTTTTAAAAATATAATAATATTTTTTTCTAAATGTGAATTTAAAATGTATAAATTCATTATTTTTGAATATAAAGTGTATAAAATGGTCATTTTTAGGAAAAAATATTGTACAAGATAACTTTTTTTCATATTTTTTTAAAAACTCTTGACTATTACATTAAAATGTTTTATACTGAAATAACGTATTGATTAAAGTGGGGGTTTATGACAATTTACAAAGATAATTTTGTGAAATGTGATGTGAAAAATAATTTTTATACCGAAAACTTTGTGAAAATTTTTTTTTGCAAACCCAACTTTTTTAAAATGTATTTTTGTTAAAAGTATCTAAAATTGTTTTATATTCAATTTAATGTGTTGACTTTTGTAATAACTGCTGATCAAAGGCAGAATATGCAAAGGTCTAATGTTGTTTAAGTAACTTTTTTTAGTCGTAGTTTTAAGGAGTGACATGGATGGAAAAAAACAGAATCCACACTGTTAAAATTGGAGAAAATAACAGAAAAAGCTATTCAAGAATAAATGAAGTACTTGAAATGCCTAATCTTATTGAAGTCCAAAAAGACAGTTACAGATGGTTTTTGGAAGAAGGTTTAAAAGAAGTATTTGAAGATATTTCACCAATTACCGATTTCAACGGAAATTTAGTTTTGGAATTCACAGATTTTTCGCTTGATCCGGAACCAAAATATTCTATCGAAGAATGTCGTGAAAGAGATGCGACATACGCAACACCTTTAAGGGTAAAATCAAGACTTTATAACAGAGAACTTGATGAAATTAAAGAACAGGAAATCTTTATGGGTGATTTCCCTCTTATGACAGAAACAGGAACTTTCATTATAAATGGTGCTGAGCGTGTTATTGTTAGCCAGCTTGTTCGTTCACCTGGTATATATTATAAATCTGAATTTGATAAAGTTGGTAAAAAACTCCTTTCATCTACTGTTATTCCTAACAGGGGAGCATGGCTTGAATATGAAACAGATTCAAATGATATTTTTTATGTAAGAGTAGATAGAACAAGAAAAGTACCTGTAACTGTTCTTATTCGTTCTTTAGGAATTGGTACAGATAAAGAAATTATTGAACTTTTCGGAGAAGAACCTTTTATTCTTGCAACTATAGAAAAAGATATCAGCAAAACTTACGAAGAAGGTCTTATTGAAATGTACAAAAAACTCCGTCCGGGTGAACCTCCAACGGTAGAATCTTCAGAAACACTTCTTCGTGGTATGTTTTTTGATCCAAAACGTTATGACCTTGCAAAAGTAGGTAGATATAAATTTAATAAAAAACTTGCACTTAAAAACAGAGTTGCAGGTGCTATCCTTGCTGAAAACGTAGTTGATCCTATTACAGGTGAAATCGTTTTTGAAGAAGGTATTGTTCTTAACCGTGAAAATCTTGAAACTATCCAGGATTTAGGTGTTTCATCTATATTTATTAAATCAAAAGATAACGAAAGAACAATTAAAATTTTAAGTAATATGGTTGTTTCAATAGATCCATTTATCGAAGAATTTGGCCTTAGTGCAAAAGATTTTGGTATTAAGGAAAAAGTATATTTCCCTGTATTAAGCCAGATCTTAAATGATAACGATAATGCAGAAGATATTAAAACAGCTATAAAAGAAAATATTCATGAGCTTATTCCTAAACATATAACTCTTGAAGATATTATGGCTTCTATTAACTATGTTATTCATCTTAATTATGAATTCGGTAATGAAGACGATATCGACCATTTAGGAAACAGAAGAATCCGTTCTGTAGGTGAACTTTTACAAAACCAGTTCAGAATCGGTCTTTCAAGAATGGAAAGAGTTGTACGTGAAAGAATGACAATTCAGGATATAGAAGTAGTTACACCACAGGCACTTGTAAATGTTCGTCCTGTAACTGCAGCTATAAAAGAATTCTTTGGAAGTTCACAGCTTTCACAGTTTATGGACCAGAATAACCCACTTTCAGAACTTACACATAAAAGACGTCTTTCCGCTTTAGGTCCTGGTGGTCTTTCAAGAGAAAGAGCCGGATTCGAAGTTCGTGACGTTCACTACTCACACTATGGTAGAATGTGTCCTATCGAAACACCTGAAGGTCCTAACATCGGTCTTATAAACTCACTTGCTACATTTGCTCGTATTAATGAATACGGCTTTATTGAAGCGCCTTACAGAATTATTGACCAGAGCGGTGAAGAGCCAAGAGTTACAAATGATTATATTTATGTAACAGCAGATGAAGAAGAAAATTACATGGTAGCTCAGGCTAATGAACCTCTTGACAGCGAAGGTCACTTTATTCATAAAAAAGTAACAGGACGTTACCGTGAAGAAATCATCGAGGTTGATAAAAAAGAAGTTCAGCTTATGGACGTTTCTCCAAAACAGATGGTTTCTGTTGCTACAGCACTTATTCCATTCCTTGAAAATGACGACGCTAACCGTGCCTTAATGGGTTCTAACATGCAGCGTCAGGCTGTTCCTTTACTTATTACAGATTCACCTATTGTTGGAACAGGTATGGAACACAAAGCAGCAAAAGACTCAGGTATTTGTGTTGTTGCAAAAAATGATGGTGTGGTTGAAAGACTTTCATCAAAAGAAATTTGTGTAAAAACAGAATCTGGAAACAGAGATGTTTATAAACTTATAAAATATCAGAGAAGTAACCAGAGTACATGTATGAATCAAAGACCTATTGTTAATGTTGGAGACAAAATCACAAAAGGTCAGATTATTGCAGATGGTGCTTCAACAAGCAACGGTGAACTTGCTCTTGGTAAAAACCCTCTTATCGGATTTATGACATGGGAAGGTTACAACTACGAAGACGCCGTTTTATTAAGTGAAAGACTTGTTCAGGAAGATGTTTACACATCTGTTCATATTGAAGAATATGAAGCTGAAGCAAGAGATACAAAATTAGGTGCAGAAGAAATTACAAGAGATATTCCAAGCGTTGGTGAAGATGCACTTAAAGACCTTGACGAAAGAGGTATCATTCGTATTGGGGCTGAAGTTAGACCAAACGATATCCTTGTTGGTAAAGTTACACCAAAAGGTGAAACAGAACTTACAGCTGAAGAAAGACTTTTAAGAGCTATCTTTGGCGAAAAAGCAAGAGAAGTAAGAGATACATCTTTAAGAGTACCTCATGGTGCAATGGGTATTATTGTTGACGTTAAAATCTTTACAAGAGAAAACGGAGACGATATGGGCCCTGGTGTAAATCAGCTCGTAAGAGTTTATATTGCACAGAAGAGAAAAATCTCTGTAGGTGACAAGATGGCTGGTCGTCATGGTAACAAGGGTGTTGTTTCTCGTGTACTTCCTGTTGAAGATATGCCATTCCTTGAAAACGGACGTCCTCTTGATATAGTTTTAAACCCACTTGGTATTCCTTCACGTATGAATATCGGTCAGGTACTTGAAACTCACTTAAGTCTTGCAGCTAATATTCTTGGTTGGAAAATATCAACACCTGTATTTGACGGAGCTGTCGAAATTGATATTATGGACACTCTTGAAATGGCAGATGATTATGCAAATAAAACATGGGATGAATTCTATGAAAAATGGAATGAAGTTCTTGATAAAGACATCATGGACGAACTTTATGAAAACAGAGACCACAGAGAAGAGTGGAAAGGTGTTAAAATAAGCAGAGACGGTAAAGTTGCACTTCGTGACGGACGTACAGGTGAACTTTTCGATAACAGAGCTACTATCGGTTTCATGCACTACCTTAAACTCCACCACCTTGTAGATGATAAAATTCATGCTCGTTCTACAGGTCCATACTCACTTGTTACACAGCAGCCTTTAGGTGGTAAAGCTCAGTTTGGTGGACAGCGTTTTGGTGAAATGGAAGTTTGGGCTCTTGAAGCTTATGGCGCAGCCTATACACTTCAGGAAATCCTTACAGTTAAATCTGACGATATTGTAGGACGTGTTAAAACATACGAATCTATCGTTAAAGGTGAAAATATTCCAGAACCTGGTGTTCCTGAATCATTCAAAGTTCTTCTTAAAGAGCTTCAGTCACTTGCTCTTGATATTCGTGTTCTTAATGAAGACATGGAAGAAGTTGAAATTAAAGAATGTATTGATGATGTTGACGATTTGAACGTTAACTTAAGCGGTTTTGAGAAAAACGATAAAGATTCATCAAGAGATAACTCTCTCGGTGGAAATGACTACGGTAGATTTGTAGATGATATAAGAACAGAAGATTCATTAATTAATGTATTTGATGATGATTTCATAGGTTCTGTTGATGATGCAGATCAAGAAGATATGATTTTTGATGATGATATAGATTTAGGTTTAGATTCAGATGATGATTTAGACATAGATCTTGATGACGATTTAGATATTGATATGGACATGGACGAAAGAGACATCAAAGCTATTGAAGAAATGGAAAGCTTCGATGAAGTTGATGATTACGATGATTTAAGTGATGTTTTTAGATTAGACAAAGAATAAGAGGGGAGATGTTACCATGGCGCAAAATCATGATCAGGGTATAGTTTTTGATTCCATAAAAATAGGCTTAGCTTCTCCCGAGAAAATCAGAGAATGGTCTAGAGGCGAAGTAAAAAAACCTGAAACCATAAATTACAGAACTTTAAAACCTGAAAAAGATGGTCTTTTCTGCGAAAGAATTTTCGGACCTACAAAAGACTGGGAATGTCACTGCGGTAAATACAAAAGAATTCGTCATAAAGGCGTTGTATGTGATAGATGTGGTGTAGAAGTTACAAAATCAAAAGTACGTAGAGAAAGAATGGGACATATTGAGCTTGCAGCTCCTGTATCTCATATTTGGTACTTTAAAGGTATTCCTTCAAGAATGGGTCTTATACTTTCATTAAGCCCAAGAGCACTTGAAAAAGTACTTTATTTTGCTTCATACATTGTTCTTGATCCAGGTGATACAAATCTTCAGTATAAACAGCTTTTATCTGAAAGAGAATACAGAGAAGCTTATGATAACTATGGAAATACTTTCAGAGTAGGTATGGGAGCAGAAGCTATTAAAGAACTTCTTCTTGCCATTGACCTTGAAAAAGAAGCTGAAGAACTCAAAAAACAATTAAAAGATACTTCAGGTCAAAAGAGAGTTAGAATTATTAAGAAACTTGAAGTTGTGGAATCTTTCAGAACTTCTGGAAACCGTCCTGAATGGATGATACTTGATGTTATTCCTGTAATTCCACCGGACATTCGTCCTATGGTTCAGCTTGACGGTGGCAGATTTGCAACAAGTGACCTTAATGATCTTTATAGACGAGTTATAAACAGAAATAACCGTCTTAAAAGACTTCTT
>CALWSX010000040.1 GCA_944384285.1 uncultured Lachnospiraceae bacterium | reverse complement strand
TTTTGTGAAAAAAATTTTAAAATAAAAAGAGGTCTTGGCACTATTATAGCAATAATACTTTTTTTCCTGTTTTTAAGTTTAATTGTTTCAAGTGCATTAAATAGGCTTTATGTTGAAATAAGTGCCTTAAAAGTAAATCTTCCGACCTATACAGAAAATATACATCAAGGACTTTTATACCTTAATGAAACGATAGATAAATTGTTGGAATTTTTACCTGATTCTTTGCAAAACAGTATTTCATTAAATAATGAAAAAATATTTGAAATAGTATCTTCATCGCTTGCGAGTATTACAAAATCAAATGGTCTTAGCTTTGTAAAAGGAATACCAAACTTTTTTGTAATTTTGCTTATATCCTTTTTATCATCATATTTCTTTTCAAAAGATGGAAGTACAATAAGTACATTTTTATTAAAAATATTCCCTGAAAATGTAGGGTCAAAGTATCTTATTTTGAAAAGAAAGCTTGTCTCTGCGGTATGGGGATATGCTAAAGCACAGATGATACTTATGGTTTTTGCATTTATAATTTGTTATATAGGATTTTATATATTAGACTCACCTTATGCGTTTTTACTTGCCCTTGCAACAAGTTTTATAGATGCTTTGCCGATATTTGGAAGCGGATTTACACTTTTCCCGGCTATAGCTATAAGTCTTTTGTCAAAAGAATTTTTTATGGCATTTGGTTATCTTATGATTTATATTGCTATAAATATTATGAGACAAATTTTACAGCCTAGAGTATTGAGTAGTCAGATCGGTATAAGTCCTCTCTTGACACTTTTCTCACTTTATTTAGGACTTAAAGTTTTAGGTGTTATAGGGCTTATTATAGGGCCTATTATTGCAGTACTTATTAAAGTTGCTTTTGAAATACCTAAAAGTGATGAAATAGCAGTGCAAACTGAAAATAGTATAATAAGAGAAAATATTAGAGATAACATATTTACAAGATTTATTTGTAAAAAATGTTCTGAAAAAAATGAGAATTTGACTTGTGAAAAAATACTTAAAGAAAATAACAAAAAAGACTGTAATTGTAATGTAAATGAGGAAAATAAAAAAAGTAACGAAAGTAAAGACAGTTAATTTTGGAGAAGACTTATAATGAAAGAAATAATTTTAAACAGAAAAAAACCTCTTGTTTGTATCCCTTTAGTTTCAAATACACTTGAAGAACTCATGGAAGATGTAAAAGAAGCCGAAAAAATGGGAGCAGAAATATTAGAATTTAGAAGTGACTTTTTAAATGTTTCTGAAAAAGATGATATTTTTACTGCATTAAAAGAAATAAAAAATATTACATCTCTTCCCTTAATATTTACATTTAGGACAAGTTTCGAAGGCGGAGAAAAAGAAATAGAAACGAAGGACTACATACATCTTATAAAAAAAGCCATAGAGACAGAAGATGCCGAAATAGTTGATTGTGAATTTTCAAGAATATATGAATTTATAGATGAAATAAAAGAAATTGCCATAAAAAAAGGTGTTAAACTTATATTTTCATACCATAATTTTAAAGAAACTCCCCCAGAAAATGAAATAGTAAAAAAATTTACTGATATGGAAAAAGCGGGAGCAGATATTCCTAAAATTGCTTGTATGGCAAATGAATATAAAGATCTTTTTGCACTTATGGACGCTGCATCAAGTTTTACTATGGGGCGAGATATTCCTATTATTGCAATTTCAATGGGAAAAATAGGAATGGCAAGCCGTTTTATGTCTGAAAATTTTGGCTCAGTATTAACTTTTGCTTCTCTTTCCAAGGAATCTGCACCAGGTCAGATGAATATTTCAAATATCAAAACTTTTCTTGATGTTATACATAAAGCCAATAAAGATGATTGAAAAGAGAATAAGTTTATTTATATTTGAAAAAATATTGAAATATAGAAGATATTTTTAAGTGTATTTCAAAGAAAGAAGGTTTATATTTGAAAAAAATATATTATAACGGTACAATAATTGCGGGTAATGATTTTCATTATGAAGAGGCAGTATGTACAGAAGATGAAAAAATAATCTGTTTTGGAAAATATGGCAATATTTCAGAAAAATTTCCTGATGCAGTTAAAGTAAATTTAGAAGGTAATATTATTATGCCGTCTTTTATAGACCCTCATAGTCATTTGTCTTCCTATGCACTTTCATTTTTACAGGTTTCTCTTGAAGATGCTTTATCTTTTGATGATATTAATCAAAAATTAAAAGATTATATTAAAGAAAATAATATAAAAAAAGGCGAATGGGTTACGGCAGTAGCTTATGACCATAATGTTCTTAAGGAGAAAAAACACCCTCAAAAAGAAATACTTGATAAAGAATTTCCGGAAAACCCTATTGTTCTTCGTCATAAATCGGAACATTTTGGAGTATTTAATTCTTTAGGATTAAAAGAAATAGGAATAACAGAAGAAAGTTCAAAAGATGATAAGTTTGTAAAATTTGATGAAGGATATTTAGAAGAAAATGCTTTTATTTCTGCTATAAAAAAAGTACCACTTCCTGATTTTAAAAAATTACAAGATGCGTACAAAAAAGCACAATTAAAATATGCATCATATGGAATTACAACTGTACAGGAGGGCATGATTGCAAAGGAATTAATACCTATTTATGAGGGGTTATTAAATTCAAATTCTTTCATGCTTGATGTTGTAGGGTATGCGGGAATAGAAGACGCAGAAAAAATATATGGGGTTTTTTCTGAAAATATAAATGAATATAATAATAATTTCCGACTTGGAGGATATAAAATTTTTCTTGACGGTTCACCACAGGGAAGAACTGCATGGATGCGAACACCGTATATGAATAGTAGTAATGAGTTTGGAAATCCTACAATGAATGATGAAGATGTGAAAAATGCAGTATTAAAAGCAGCAGTTTCTAAAAGACAACTTCTTGCACATTGTAATGGTGATGCAGCTTCAGACCAGTTTATAAAGGCTGTTGATAGTATTTCAAAAGAATATGATGTGGCAGAAATCAGACCTGTCATAGTTCATGCTCAACTTATAGGAATTGACCAACTTGATGATGTAAAAAGATTAAGTTTGATACCGTCATTCTTTGTTGCACATGTCTACCATTGGGGAGATGTTCATATTGAAAATTTCGGATTTGAAAGAGCATCATATATCAGTCCATTAAAAAGTGCTTTGGACAAAGGGATTCTTTTCACACTTCACCAGGATACGCCTGTAATTAAACCTGATATGTTTGAAACTATATGGTGTGCGTCAAACAGAATAACAAAAAACGGTGTAAAGTTAAATGAAAAGGAAACAATTACCGTAAAAGAAGCTTTAAAGGCTGTAACAATTAATGCAGCTTATCAATATGGTGAAGAGGATTTAAAAGGTTCAATAGATATTGGTAAATATGCAGATTTTATAATTGTAGATAAAAACCCTCTCGAAATAGCAAGAGAAGAGATTAAAAATATTA
>CALWSX010000039.1 GCA_944384285.1 uncultured Lachnospiraceae bacterium | reverse complement strand
CTTCCTTCAAACTCAGCAATGTATGCAAGTTTGTCAAGCATAACTCGACTTATTCTAAGAGTATATCTTGGAAGAGAGTCTTTCATTATTACCATCACCTCCATATTTAATTGTTGACAAAATTATAATGTCATAATACAATTTAATGTAAAAATGACGCATTTATGACGAAATTATACAGAGAGACAAATTTATGAAAGTAGCAATTATAGGTTCGAGATCTTTAAAAGTTAAAAATTTACAACAATATTTACCAGAAGAAATATGTGAAATTATATCGGGTGGAGCAAAAGGTGTTGACGAATGTGCAAAAGAATATGCGTTGGAAAACAATATAAAACTTACAGAGATTTTTCCTGATTATAAAAAATATGGACGAGTTGCGCCTATAAAACGGAATATTGATATTATAACAAGAGCGGATAAAGTTTTTGCTTTTTGGGATGGAAAAAGCAAAGGGACTTTTAATGTTATAAATGAATGTAAAAAAAGAAAAATCCCTATTGAAATAATTGTTTTAGAATAATTTTTTAAAATTAAAATATTTAAAAACTGTATGTTATAGATTTTCTATACATACAGTTTTTTTATTTATAATTATAAGAATATTTTGTTAATATTCTAATAAAATATTAAAATTTCTGTGAATTATTTTTGGCTCTATATTTAGTATATTTTTCTATATAAGTGCAGATATTAAAAGCAAATAAAAATATATTTAGAGGAGACTTTTTACGTGGATAAAGATAAAAGTATGCATATTTTTAAAAAGCTTTCTGATAACAAGGCCTATATAGATCAAAAATTTAATAATGTGCAGGACTTAATAAAAAGAGATTTTAAAATAGGTGGAAATGAAACCGATATGTATTTGATATATATAGATAATATAGTATCAACTTCAATTATCGGTGATTTTGTAATGACAAGCCTTATGCTTAGAGCTGATGCTTGTGAAAATAAAAAACAGGATTTTTTAAACTATGTGCGTGAAAAATATCTTTCAATAGGGGAAGTATCAAAAATATATACTTTTTCTGAAGTGTTTTCTGCTGTACTTATAGGAGACAGTGTTTTGTTTTCCGAAGGGTGCGATTATGCGCTTCAGGTTTCAACAAAGTTATGGCCTTACAGAGGGGTACCTAAAGCGGAAACAGAAGTAGTTGTTGAAGGCCCTAAAGATGCCTTTTGTGAAGCTGTAAGCATAAATGTTGTACTTGTAAGAAGAAGAATCAGAGATACAAGGCTTAAAATGAAAAGGCTTACCGTAGGAAGACGAAGTCGTACTATAGTTTCTCTTTTGTACCTAGAAGATGTTGCAAGAGATGAAGTTGTAAAAGAAATAGAGGATAGGATAAACGCTCTTGACATAGATGCAGTTTTTGATAGTGGCCAGCTTCAACAATTTATAGAGCATAAATGGTATTCACCTTTCCCTCAAATGCAATTAACAGAAAGACCGGACAAGGCCGCGGCGGCAATTACGGAAGGAAGAGTCGTTCTTATAGTAGACAATACGCCATTTGCTATTATACTTCCGGTTACGCTTAATGTTTTTTTCCAATCCGCTGAGGATTATTACGATAGAAGTGTAATTATGAGCGCAATGAGGATTATGAGATACTTTGCGGCATTTTTGGCAATTTCTTTTTCGGGGCTTTATATAGCTATAACGACTTATTCTCCTTATGTAATACCTACGTCTCTTTGTTTAAAAATAGCGTCGTCAAGGGAGATTGTGCCTTTTCCTACTGTAGTTGAAGTTCTTTTAATGGAGGGGGCTTTTGAGCTTTTAAGAGAAGCAGGTATAAGACTTCCGGCTCCTGTAAGTTCTACAATAGGTATTGTAGGCGGTATAATTATTGGACAAGCAGCAGTTCAGGCAGGGCTTGTTCAGCCGGTTGTTGTAATTGTAGGAGCTTTTACGGCTATTTGTACTTTTGTAATTCCTAATAATGCACTTGTTTCCGGTATAAGAATTTCAAAATATATAGTTATACTACTTTCGGCATTTTTTGGACTTTACGGATTTACAATTTCTTTAATTCTTATCCTTATTCATATAACAAGTTTAAAATCATTTGATATACCTTATTTATTCCCTTATTCTTTTGGGCCAAAAGATGATTTGTCTGATTTTAAAGACAGCTTTATAAGAGCTCCGTTTTTTAAAATGGCTAAACGTCCTATTTTTGCAAAACCATCACAAAAATATAGGTCATCAAACAGGAGGGGCAAAAAATGATTTCAAAAAACAGACAAATATCAGAATTTCAATTTATATGTTTTATAGTTCTTTCGTTTTTTGGTATAAACATTATTACTCTTCCTTATATGGCATCAATTTTTGAAAATGAAAAAGGGTATTTTTTGATATTTTTCGGAATTATTATGGCAGTTATTTATGCCTTAATTATGGATAAAGCCTCAAGTTATTATAAATCAGGGTCATTTTATGATTTTTTGTGTGATGGGTTTAATAAAGGATTTGCAAATTTTATAGTATTATTTTTTGTAATTAAAAGCATATTTTTAGCAGCTTTTTCTTTATCATTTCTTGTTTCTGTAATAAAAGTTACTTTATTGCAAAGCACCCCTGAGCATTTAATATCAATTCTTATGCTTTTATCTTTGTTTTATCTCACTTCGAAAGAAAGTGAGGATATTGTAAGGATCTATACAATTCTTTTTATTTTAAGTTTTTCAGCTTTTTTTGCGGTTTTAATACTTTCTTTAAAAGGTTTTGATATAACAAATCTTTATTTTTATGGCGGTATAAAACCTTCAAAATGTATAATAGGTTCACTCTATTTTTTAAATATGTTTAATGGTATAGAGGGAAGTATTTTATTTTCAAACCATATATATGGAGATAGTAAAAAACCTCTTACAAAAGCAGTTTTTATATCTTCTGTTTTAATGTTTTTGATAACTATTGTGTGTTATGGTAAATTTTCGTTTGAAGATTTAAAAACAAAACTTTATCCTTTGTTAAACATAATGGACAGTATAGATTTTCCGGGTGCGTTTGTTGAAAGACAGGATATTCTTGTAATGAATTTTTTTATAGTTTCTGTCTTTGCATATATCGGATACAATGTTTTTTGTTCGTTTAAAATGATGTCTGAAATTTTTCCAAAAAAAAGAAAGTGGTTTAATATTTTATATATTTTAATATTTATTATATCGTTAAGAACAGACGTTGTTTTACTGTTTGATAATAAATTTTTATTAATTCTTAGTTTTTTATTTATGCTATTTTTTATACTTTTTCCAATTCTGATAATAACAGAAAGATTTATAAAAAAAGGAGTTGAAAAAAATTTATGAAAAAGCTTATATTTTTATTTTTAATTCCTTTTATTTTAACTGGATGTTATGATAAAACAGAAGCAGACGACAGAAATTTTTGTATTATGCTTGGAATAGATAAATCACTTGAAGAGTTTAGTGTAAATTTTGTGAATGCAAAATTTGATGAGCAGGAAGATAAAAATATGCTTACTACTAACGGAAAAACTCTTTATCAAACTATTGAAAATACTAATTCTTTGTCAAAAAGAAAGGAATATTTGGGGCATACAAAAACAATCGTTTTTGGGTATGAACTTTTAAATGACAGAGAAATGTATAAAAGTATTCTTGATGAACTTGAAAATAACCGAGAAATAAACAGAAAAGCTATTGTTGTTGCTTCAAGGGAAGATGCAAAAAGTGTTTGTGAAAAGTTAAATGAAACAGATGATGGTCTTTTTCTTTGGGAGTACTATAACGGGAATAAAAATGCTTTTGTAAATACTTTAAAAAAAGATATTGAAAGTACAATTATAAATAGTAAATCAAAAGAAAGTGACTTAATTCCTCTTGTATATTTTGAAGAAGATGAGCTTAAAATTTCCGGTTTTGTTCTCCTAAAAGATATAGGAAACAATGTTTTAATAAGTGATAAAGATGTGATTAGGGGAATATTGAGATTAAAAGGTGATATTGAAGAGGAAACAGTGTATATCAATTTTGATAATACAGATTATGATGTTGAGATAGATGACGAAAAAATAGATTATGATATTTATAAAAATGATGATGGAAGCATAAACTGCGATATTAATATAAAACTTAAATTTCAAAAAGGACGAATTTTAAAAGATGAAATAAAGGCAAAAACAAAACAAAAAATAAAAAATGAAACAGAAAAAACACTGGAATTTTTAAAAAATGAAAATTCAGATGTTATTAATTTATATGGGAAGTTAAAAAAAGAAGGTATTTTTAAAGAAAATGGATATTCCGGGATAAAAGATATTAACTTTAATGTTAATGTAATAGAACAGTTTACAATATAAAAAAATAACCCACTTTTACTTTAAAGTAAAGGTGGGTTTATTATTTTTTACTTAAATATCAAAATGCTTTTTAATAGCATAAATAACTCCGTTTTCTTCATTTGATTTTGTTACGAAGTTTGCTGCTTTTTTTATTTCAGGAAGGGCATTTTCCATAGCATAAGAATATTTACAGCTTGAAAGAAGTTCTAAGTCATTTAGGTAATCTCCAAATGCCATAGCTTCGTCTGGTAAAATATTAAATTTTTCCATAACTTTTTTATAAGCATGACCTGTGTTTGCTGTTAAATTCATAAAGTCTGCCCAATGAAATCCTGAAAGAGCAACTGCAAAATCATTTTTAAAAATACTTATTTTAGGATAAGCATTTTTTTCGGCGGACCCTCTGTCAAAAACAGCAATTTTACAAGCTTTATCGTCTACTTCACAAATATTATCAACTTTTTGATATTTGGAATAATATATTTTCATGTTTTTTAAAAACCACGAATCATCACTTTCAAAATATGCGCCGTTTGCACCACAGAAAAGAACATCTGAATTTTCTATAGTTCTTGAATATTCAACTATTTCTTTTAATTTGTCTTTTTTTATGTCATCTATGTGAATTATTTCGTTTTTATATTTAACAAGGGCGCCATTTTCACAAATAACCATTAAGTCATCAATAACAGGCTCAAAGGTTTTTGCAACACTTTCATATTGTCTTCCTGTTGCTATAGAAAAAATTACGCCTTTTTGTGTTAATTTTTTTATAATATCAAAAATTTCTTTAGGCAGACGGTGATTATTGTCTAAAAGTGTTCCGTCTAAATCTGCCGCTATTATCTTAATCATATCTGTCTCCGTTTTCAATTATTCTACACGAGTATAGTCGCCTGAAAGGTCAGAAAATCCACCTTTTCCGTCATCTGTTAATTTTACACCTTCTTCTGTAAGCTCAAATTTAAGGTTATATTCATTGTCTTTGTAGCTTGCTTCTTTACTATCGCCGTGAGCTACTCCGAAAAATTCATTTTTAGTATCGCTTATAGTAAATTCAAATGAAGTGTCATCGGATTTTGAAAGTGTAAGAGTTATATTTCCTTTTGTATAAGTTCCGCTCCAGTCCTTTTGAATTGTATTTTCTACTTCTTCATATCTGTTGTCATAACTTTCTACAGTGTTATCAGAAAATACAGAAACAAGTTCTCCAGTTTCTTTTGAAACAGCAATAGATGGATAAACAGGAGTGTCGTTTTCTTTTATTTCATATAAATAATATTTTCCGTCTTCAAAGTTTTCATCTTTAAGAGTATAGGAATAAACTTCGCTGTTTATGGATTCTTCTAATATTTTGTCAGCGTCCTCTTCATTTACTGTTATTTCATTTTGAGGGGTTTCTTCTTCTTTATCTTTTCCACAGCCTACAAATCCAAAAACAGAAAATGTAAGTACAAGTGAAAGTAATAATAAAATTCTTCTTTTCATATTAATCTCTCCTTATAAACATAAATTTTAATATTATAGTTTAACAAAAAACGATATTTTAATATCTTTATTTAATTATACATTATTTTATTAGAAAAGTCTTTTAAATAAATTAATTCTTTTATTCAAAATTCTTAATAAAACTTAACATTTGACTTTTTTATATTAATTTATGGTAGGATATAGAATATAAAAGGGATTTGTAAGTTGTGATTAACTGTAAATAAATGGTATTATATTATTATAAATGATAATTCTATTTTGTGAAAGGAGAAATTATGAATACCTGGGGTTTTTTGGCATTATCCTCTTTGGGGTTAATACTTCTGATGTATTTTTTCAGGCAAAAGTATAAAGAAAAAGAAGTTTCAAGTAATTTTCTTTGGGAAAAGGTTTTTATAAATAATATGGCACAAAAACCTTGGCAGAAGCTTCGCAAAAATTTGCTTCTTATACTTCAGCTTTTAACTGCGCTTTTCCTTTCTTTATCTCTTATAAATCCTTATGTAAAAGGACTTTCAAAATCAGAAAATTATTGTTTTGCTATAGATACTTCTTTAAGTATGGCGGCTTTAGAGAATGGAAAAACAAGACTTGATACAGCAAAAGAGGAAATAATAAATTTCCTTAGTGAAAATGGTGAAATAGGAGAAATTACTATTATTTCTTATTCTGATACACCGGAAGTTATTCTTTCTGAGTCAAAAAGTATTTCTGAGGTTAAAAATGCAGTTAATTCTGTAAAACAGACTTATTGTTCTTCTGATACTGATAAACTTATGGCATTATTTGGTTCTTTGGACGAAAACACAAACACAGTTGTATTTACAGATACGTATTTTAAAAACGATAATAAAAATCTTAGGTTTAAGATGATAGGAGAAGAAAATAAAGATTATGACAATATAGCGCTTACACAAATTTCTCATAAAGTAAATGAAAATGATATACTATCACTTGTAAACATAAAAAATTATTCGAACAAGAGTCAAAATGTGGAAGTAAGCCTTTATACAGACGATATAATTTTTGATGTGCAAAATGTAAGTTTGGCTTCTTCTGAAGAAAAAACTTTGGATTTTTCCGGAATAGATAAAAATACAAAAAAAATTTATGCAAAAATTTTGGAAGAAGACATGCTTTCATACGATAATGTTATATATGATGTTATAAATGACAGTGAAAATTTAAAAGCTGTACTTGTATCTGATGGAAATGTTTTTGTTGAAAAAGTATTTTCATTATTTGATAATATATCGCTTGTAAAAGCAGAAAAGGAAAATATAGATTCTCTTGGTGGATTTGATATTTATGTTTTTGATGGCATAACTCCTTCATCACTACCTAATGATGGAGATATAATTATTATAAATCCTGATAAATCAAATGAAATTTATACAGTTTTGGAAACTGTTCCACAAGAATCTGGTATTTATTCAACAGGTTATTTTGAAAATATAAAAAATATAGATTTTGCTATTAAAGAATATAAGAAATTGAATTTTAACAATAGCTTTGAACCTGTTTTAATGACTGGAAACGATCCTGTTGTATCTGCGGGTAAATACGGAAATAACAAAGCCGTTATTATAAATTTTGATATTCATAATTCCGATCTTCCTTTAAAAAAGGAATTTCCTATTATGTTTAATGATATTTACACTTATTTTTCTGACCAAAAAATTCAGGGGCTTGATAATCTTACTTCTGGAGAAAGTATGAATCCTTTCCTTTCATCACTTGCCGAAGAAGCTGTTATAAAAAATCCTTCAGGTAAAGAATTAAAATTAAAACAGACTGAAATGTTTACGGATACACATGAAAATGGATATTATGATGTATTATTATCTTTGTATAACGGAAAAAATGAAGCTTATACATTTGCTGTAAATGTTGATGCAAAGGATTCTGATATAAGTGTAAAATATCCTGATGAAAACAATAATAATACTGTAGCAAAAAGTATAGCAACAAAAGAACTTCAAAATTTATTTTTAATATTAGGTCTTTTGGCTCTTATTATAGAATGGTGGGTGAATTACAGACATGAGCATTAATTTTTCTGAAAAATATATACTTGTTTTAATTCCCATCATAATATTTATCGTTATTTTTATTTCTAGAAAAGACCTTTCATCAATGTATGAAAAATTACTTGCTTGTTTAAGAATTGTAATCTTTTCTTTGCTTGTTTTTGCTCTTGCATCTCCATATGTATCTATGTCTACAGATAAAATTTCGACAATTTTCTTGTATGATATTTCGGACAGTAATAAAAGAAATATGGAAAAGGCAGACGAATTTATAAATTCGGCTCTATCTTCAAAAAAAGATAACAGTGAAGTAGGACTTATTGCATTTGGTGAAAAGGCATTTGTTGATACTGCTCCTGTAAAAGATTTTGAGCTCAAAGATTTATCAACATACGAAAATGGAGAGTTTACTAATATTGCTTCTTCAATAGAGGCATCAAATCAGCTTGTTAAAAAAGGAGAAGGCAAAAGACTTGTAATTTTGTCTGATGGAAATGAAAATATCGGTGACAGTGAAAGTGTTGCAGAAATGGTGAAAGCAAATAACACCGTTATAGATGTTTTTTATACAGGTTCGATGCTTGAAAAAGAGGTGGAGTTTACAAACCTTTTGGTTCCTAAGACTATCAATAAAAATGCAAAATATGATATAGAAGCTTCTTTAACAAGTCTTATTGATACAACAGGGAATTTAAGGATATATAAAAATAATAACATTATTGTGGATAAAGAAATAGAAATAAAAAAAGGTGAAAATAATTATCTTTTTTCTGATGTTTCTACAGAAGGCGGATATGTTTTATATTCTGCTGAAATCACCTCAAAAGATGATACAATGTTTGAAAATAATACTTATTATGCCTATACAAATGTTGTTGATTCTCCAAGAGTTCTTGTTATTGAAAAAAACGGAAGTGGCTCTGAAATAGAAAAAATTCTCTTAAACTCAGAGGTTATAGTTGATAAAAAAGAAGCTAGCACTGTTTCTTCAAACCTTGATTTTATAAATTCTTATGACTGTGTTATTTTATGTAATGTTGAATATGAAGAACTTCCAAAGGGATTTGAAGATACTATTAAAAATTATGTTACAAACTTAGGTGGAGGATTTATAAATACGGGAGGTGAGAATGCTTTTGCTCCTGGTGGATATCTTGGAACAGCATTTGAAGAAATTTTACCTGTTGACTTTGATTTGAAAACAAAATCAGAAGATCCTTCACTTGGTATGATAATGGTAATAGACCGTTCCGGAAGTATGGCTACTGCAAATTACGGCGTAAGCGTTATGGAAATAGCCAAAGAGGCTGCAATCCGTGGGGTTGAGACT
This sequence comes from uncultured Lachnospiraceae bacterium, assembly GCA_944384285.1. Taxonomy (GTDB): domain Bacteria; phylum Bacillota; class Clostridia; order Lachnospirales; family Anaerotignaceae; genus CALWSX01. Next base: position 7,434 of record CALWSX010000039.1, on the reverse strand, counting down.
ATGAGTGATAAAGATATGCTTGGAGTTATTGCCTTTGACAGTGAGTTTGAATGGGTCGTACCTTATGGTAAAATAGATGGTAAAAAAGATGAGATAATAACTAAAATAGGTGAAATACAGCCAAATGGTGGTACAAGTATACTTCCTGGATTTGCCGAAGCTTATACAACTCTTTTATCATCTCCTGCAAAATATAATCACATTATACTTTTGACAGATGGACAAGCAGAAAGAACAGGATATGATAACATAATATCCGGAATGAAGAAAAACGGTATTACTTTAACAACTATTGCAGTTGGAAGTGGTTCTGATACTGCTTTAATGGAAAGCCTTGCTAAAAAAGCAGATGGAAGATTTTATTTTACAAATGAATTTACAAACCTTCCAAGAATTTTTGCAAAAGAAACCCGACTTGCAAATAAAGAATATATAAATAATGAAACATTTTATCCTGAAGCTGCGGAGTATAGTAAAATAACAGAAAATATTGAGTCGATTGCACCTATTGACGGATATGTTTCAACTACTATAAAATCTCGAGCTGATATGGTATTAAAATCACCTGATGATGAACCTGTTTTGGCAACTATGAATGTTGGAATAGGGCGTACGGCTGCTTTTACTTCAGATTTAAGCGGTAATTGGACAAGCCGTTTCCTTTCAAGCGAAAGTGGACAGGAAATTATAAGAAACACAGTATCTTATGTAATGCGAAAAGATACGGAAAATGTCGAAATATCAGCCAAAAGAGTCGGAGCGGATACAGAAATATACGTAAAAATGCCATACGATAGTACTGTGAAAAAAGTTACGGGTAAAGTATTCAATTCAAATAATGAATCTTTTGAAGTTTCACTTTCACAGATAAAACCTGGAGAATATAAAGGTGTAATACCAATGCTTGAAGAAGGAAGCTATATTGCTAGGGCAAATATAGAGAGCGAAGGGGATATAAAAACGGCTCTTTCCGGTTTTACTGTGCCTTATTCCGAAGAATATAGAATTAATAACTTTGAAAAAGGAAAACAAAAGCTTGAAAAATTAGCCGAAATTACAGGAGGACAAGTTTTAACAAAACCAGAAGATGTATTTCTTGGACGAAAAATTGTATCTGTTTATAATAAAAATTTGAAAAATGTTTTTATTGTTTTAGCTCTTATTCTTTTTGTATTTGAAATTTTTATAAGACGATTTGACTTTTTAAGAAGACGACTTGAAATTATAAATGCAGGCATAAATGACAAAAAAGAAAACAGAGAAAAGAAAAAGACAGAAAAAATGAAAGAAATGCTTAAAGAAGAAAAGCAAGAAATAAAAGAAGAAAAAGAAATTAAAAAAGAAGAAGTACAAAAAGAAAGCTCTTCTTCAAGTATAGATAAGCTTGTACAAAGAAAAAGAAAGAGATAAGAGATAAGAGGTAAAAATATGAAGTATAAAATTCTTTTGTTTGATGTAGATGATACTCTCCTTGACTTTAAGGATAATGAAAGAACATCTTTAAAAAAGTTGTTTGAATTTTATAATTTTTCTGATTTAGAAAATATTTTTGATACCTATAAAGAAATAAACAAAAGTTTGTGGAGAAGCTTTGAAAATGGTGAAATTACAAGGGAAGCTGTATTAAATACCCGTTTTTCAAAGACGATGAAAACCTATAATATTAATGTTTCGGGCTCTGAATTAGAAAAAAAGTACAGAGAATTTTTAAATGAAGGGCATAAGCTTATAGAAAATGCGGATATTGTGTGCAATGAACTTTCAAAAACACATAGACTTTTTGCCGTTACTAACGGAGTAAGAGAAACTCAAATAAAAAGACTTAAGATGTCGGGGCTTTTTCCTTATTTTGAAATGATATTTGATTCTGAAAGTATAGGCTATCAAAAACTAAGTATTTAATTTTTTAACTATGTAGAAAAAAATATATCAATTACAAATAAAAAAGATGTACTTATTATAGGGGATTCTTTGTCATCTGATATAAAAGGTGGTATTAATTTTGGGATTGATACATGCTTATTTAGCCTTGAAAAAACAGAAAAAAGTGAAAGCACTTATACAATTACAAATTTAAAAGAGCTTTTAAATATTTGTTAGAAAAAATAGATGGAGGTGTTTCATGTTTAAATTTGGAGTGGAATACAGCTTTAAGGATTTTATTGCACTGAATAAGCTTTACGCAAAGAAAATGAAAAAATGGTGGCGACGTGCTATAGAAATTTTTTATATAGTAGCTGGTATAATATTTATACTTATTGGTGCTGTGATGCTTACTGAAGAAATATCATTTTCATGGTTTTTCGTAATTTTTTTGGGGATAATATTAATTTTGTTAATGGTGTTTGCTCCGTATTTAGGCGCAATACAGACTAAACGACTTTTGCTTCAAGATGAACATAAAATGGAATTTAGTTTTGAAGAAGAGTTTTTTATAGAAACTACAGATAAATCTGAAAGCAAAAGATTTTATAATTCAATTTTTTCTTTATATTTTTATAAAGACAGATATTTTATATTTTTGGATAAACGCCATGCTTACATAATACCTAAGGATTTCCTTAAAGAAATAAATCAAGATGAGTTTATAAAATTTATATCAGAAAAAAGTGAAAAAGAATGGATTTATGTTAAGTAAAATAAAAAGCCTGTGTTTTTAACACAGGCTTTTTATTATTTAATGACCTTTATGCTTTTCTTTTTTCTTTTGTTTTTTTAAATTATATTTTAATTCTTTTTCGTGGTCTTTTCTCTCTTTATTAAGTTTTTTAGAAGTTTCTTTGGCATTTTCATGCATAAGCTTAAGAGCATTTTGGGCTTTTGTGCCTGTTCCTTTATTTTTTACTTGTTTTTTTATAAGCCTTTGCATTCTTTTTTTGTTTATGCGAATTTCTTCTTTTTGATTTTCTTTTATTGGTTGACTAAATTTAAGTTTAAAATAGTTTTTCATTATGAAGTTGTAGGTTTCATAATCTTTTGGTTCTGATCCAAATGTTATTTTACAAACTTCATAACCATTAAAACTGCTTTTTTCAAAAACCCCAATCCAAAAAGGATCTTCAAAAAATACTGTAAGTTTAATCTTTTCCATATAAAAGCCTCCTTAAATGTTTATAACAAAGAAGGGACAACCAAGGAGGCAGGTTACTGACAGCTAAAAAACTGCGTCCGGACTACCAACCGGAACTGTGTTTTTATCTTTGTTTAAAAAATATATTATTTTGTTTTTGCTTTTTCTATTGCATCAAAAAGTTTTGTTTTAAGAGTTGTAAAATATTCTTCTACACCTTCAAATCCTGTTAAGAAAAGGTTTTCGCCGGTAGACCTTACAACATCTAATTTGTGATAGCCGTCATCAGCAAAAAGATGACCTGTTAATAAAGCAGATAAATTCATTTCTTTTGCTTTTTTAAAGAATACATCTATAGAATTTTCATAATCCAAGAGAGATTTCATATCACGAGGGAAAGCTGTTCCGCCCCATAAACCTACGTTATATTTTTCGTCGCCATTTGTACATTCAAAAATGAATGATAAACAACCAGGAGTATGTCCCGGAGTATTTATAATATGAATATCCATGCCGCAAAGATTTATTTTTTCTTCATCTGTGATTATAATATCAACATCACATTTAGGGCTTCTTGGTCCATTTGGTCCGTCATTGTTTTCAAGCATAAAGTGATTGTCAATATCGCTTAATAATATTTTTGCATTATATTTTTCTTTTAAATACTTTGCTCCGCCATAATGGTCGCCGTGCCCATGAGTTATAAATATGTATTTTATATTTTCAGGATTTAAACCTAATTTTTCTAGACATTCAATTATAAACAAAGCATCATTATCGTCCCACATAGCATCAAGCAAAACAATGCTATCATCTTTTACAAGTGCCCATGCAGCAACACTTTTACTTGTAATACAATAAAGATTATCAAATATTTTGGCAGGTTCTAAACGGGTGTCATCAAATAATTCTTTTGGAAGTCCAGGTGGTATTTTGTTCATAAATAATCCTCCTTGTTATTATATAAAACTTGAATTAGAAAGTAATTTATAGTATAATTTTTATAAATTAAAGAACTTTGCTTATTTTGCTAAAATATTAAGGAGTGAGCCAAAATGGATAAAAAAGCTTTTTCAGAAAATGGAATGATTATTGTAAATATTTTATTTTTAATAGCTGCTTTTTTAAGCGGCGGAATTATTATGGTTTTAGCTTTTTTGTTATGGCTTGTTTTCTTAATATTTTCACTTAAAAATACAAAATCAAAGTTTATGAAAGTATTTTATTTAGTTCTTATAATATGTTGTATTTTGGTGCTTGGTTTTAGTTTAAAAGCTTTAATTCTTACTTATTTAAGCTAAATTTTAATTATATTTTAAAGCTTTTAATAAAAAAAGTAAATCGTTAAACTATATATTTTATATATTAATGTAAAAAGTCCGAAACTTATTAAGTTTCGGACTTAAATTATTTTTAATTATTTTAAAACAACTTTATGGAAAGATTTTTTACCTTTTTGGATTAAAATTTCACCATCGACAAAGTCGGAAAGAGTAATTTTATGTTCAATGTTATCAATTTTCTTTTCGCAAACTTTAATACCGCCCTGAGTTACAAGACGTCTTCCTTCTGCTCTTGAAGGAGCTAATTTTGTAGCTGTTAATATAGATAAAATATCCATTCCTTCTTCAAAATCAGCTTTATCCATTTCTGTTTGAGGAATAGAACCACCCTGTAAACCGCCTCCGAATAATGCTCTGGCAGCAGTCTGAGCTTTTGTAGCTTCTTCTTCGTTATGAACGATTTTTGTAAGTTCAAAAGCGAGAACTTCTTTAGCTTTATTTATTTCACTGCCTTCTAAAGCAGAAAGTCTGTTTACTTCGTCCATAGGTAAGAATGTGAGAAGAGAAAGACATTTTCTAACATCTTTGTCATCAATATTTCTCCAGTACTGGTAGAATTCGTAAGGAGATGTTTTTGCAGGGTCAAGCCATACAGCTCCTTTTTCTGTTTTACCCATTTTTTTGCCTTCACTATTTGTTAAAAGAGAGAATGTCATACCAAATGCATTGCCTTGTTCTTTTCTTCTAACAAGGTCAACACCGGCAATAATGTTTGACCACTGGTCGTTTCCGCCGAGCTGTAATGTACAGCCGTATTTACGGTATAATTCAAGGAAGTCGTTTGCCTGCATTAACATATAGTTAAATTCAAGGAAAGAAAGTCCTTTTTCCATTCTTGTTTTAAAGCATTCGTAAGTAAGCATTTTGTTAACTGAAAAATGCACGCCTACTTCTCTTAAAAATTCGATATAGTTTAAATTTCTGATCCAGTCAGCGTTATTTACGATAATTGCTTTATCGTCTGAAAAATCAATAAAGTGAGAAAGCTGTTTTTTGAAGCATTCTACATTGTGGTCAATTTCTTCTATAGTCATCATTCTTCTCATATCAGATTTTCCGGAAGGGTCTCCGATCATACCTGTTCCGCCACCCATAAGACAGATTGGTCTGTGTCCTGCTCTTTGCATATGAGCCATAGCCATAACTGTAAGGAAATGACCAACATGGAGACTATCTGCTGTAGGGTCAAAACCGATATAAAATGTTACTTTTTCGTTGTCTAAAATTTCTTTAATTTCGTTTTCATGAGTCATTTGCTCAATAAATCCACGTTCTTTTAATGTTTCAAATACGTTTGACATAATTTAAATACTCCTTTTTTTAAAAATTTTCTAAGGTAATAAAAAAGGGTTTTCGTCGTCCTAAAGGACGAGAAAACCCGTGGTACCACCTTAATTTGTGTAAAACACCTCAGCGCCGGTTAACGTCCGACATACCGTTCGGTCTTTACGAAAAACGCTCTTACCGAAAACTCATGAGTCGTAATTTACAATACTTGTGCTGTATTTCTCGCACCTACCGAAATACTCTCTGCGGTTGTAACCAATATTGCCCATATCTCAATCATTGTTTTTAACTTTATTTTGATAGAACACATCTTATCATAGACATAATTTATTGTCAATAGGAAGAAGATATTTTAACAATTTCAAGTAAAACATTAAATGCTTTTTCCATAGATGAAAGAGGGATATATTCATAAGGTCCATGGAAATTGTGACCACCTGCAAAAATATTTGGACAAGGAAGCCCCATAAATGAAAGTCTTGCACCGTCTGTACCGCCTCTTATTGGAATTATAAGAGGAGTTACACCTGTGTTTTCCATAGCTTTTTTTGCTATATCAACAATATGCATAAAAGGTTCAACTTTTTCAATCATGTTATAATACTGGTCTTTTATTTCAAGACTTATACGGTTATCATATTTTTCATTAAATTCTTTAATAAGGTTTTCTATGAAAGATTTTCTTTTTTTGAAGTTTTCTTTATCAAAATCTCTAATGATATATGAAAGAGTTGAAGAAGAAACAGAGCCTTCCATGTGTGCAAGGTGGAAGAAGCCTTCATAATTTTCTGTTGTTGCAGGTGTTTCGTTTTTTGGAAATCTTTCAATTATTTCTGATGCGATTAAGCTTGCGTTTACCATAATATTTTTTGCAGATCCTGGGTGAACACTTTTTCCTTTAACAGTAATTTTGGCTGAAGCTGCATTAAAATTTTCATACTGAAGCTCACCAAGTTTTCCGCCATCAAGAGTGTAAGCAAAATCAGCACCAAACTTTTCAACATTAAAGTAATCAGCACCTTTTCCTATTTCTTCATCAGGTGTAAATGCTATTTTAATATCTCCGTGAGGTATTTCAGGGTGATTTATTAAATATTCCATAAGTGTCATGATTTCAGAAATTCCGGCTTTGTCATCAGCACCTAAAAGAGTAGTGCCATCTGCTGTAATAATTGTTTCGCCAATATAGTTATTAAGTTTTGGAAATTCCTTTGTTGAAATTATGACATCATTTTTGAGAATAATATCGCTTCCATCATAATTTTCAACTATGTTTAAAGTAACATTTTCTCCGCTTGCATCAGGTGATGTGTCCAAATGCGCAATAAAGCCTATTGTAGGTATATTTTTATCAGTATTTTTATTAAGTGTTGCATACATATACCCATATTCATCTACATGAGCATCTGAAAGGCCTATTTTATCGCACTGTTCTTTTATATAATTTGCGAGAACGATTTGTCCTTTTGTGCTTGGAGTTGTTTCTGAGTTTTCATCTGATTTAGTGTTATAAGATGTATATGTTTTAAAATTCTCAAAAAGAGTTTTTTTAATATCCATTTTTGATCATTCCTTTCTGAATTTTTGTATGTTTAAAGTATACCTTATTTTTGCAAAAAAGTATTCACTAAATTTATAATAATTTTAAATTTTGTGTGTATTTTTCTTTTTTTTGGATAGAATATTTTGGAAAAATAAAAAAAATTAAAAAAAATAAAAAAAGGTGTTGACAAT
>CALWSX010000038.1 GCA_944384285.1 uncultured Lachnospiraceae bacterium | reverse complement strand
TCATAAACGGCTTTTCCGGCTCCATGCGAACGTATAATTACCGTTCCTTTTTCTATCCTATCCAAATCCTCTATTATAGTAATTCCTTTTTTTCTGAGGTCATCAGTAACTATCTTGTTGTGGATTAAAGGTCCGTAAGTATATACGTTTTCTTTTCCTGTTTCTTTATATGCTAGTGCTATTGCTCTGTTAACGCCAGTACAAAACCCGGCTGTTTTTGCAACATTAATTTCCATAAAGTACCCTTTCGTATTTAGTCTTTTATTTTTTCTGAAACTATATTAAGCACAGCAGAAACAACTTCATCGAGATTTAAATTTGTGGTATCAAGCAAAATGGCATCATCTGCTTTTGTAAGCGGATTTAATTTTCTGTTTTTATCCTGATAATCTCTTTGTATAATTTTTTCTTTTATTTCTTCAAAAGTTGCTTCTGAACCACCAAGAAGAATATCTTTAAGGCGTCTTTTTGCTCTTTCATCAGCAGTTGCGTCAAGATATATTTTTACATCTGCATCTTTTAATACATTTGTACCTATATCTCTGCCGTCCATTATAACACTCATTTTTTTAGAAAGCTCCCTTTGAGCCAAAACAAGTTTTTCTCTTACGCTTTTTATAGTTCCGACATCTGATGCAAGTTCTCCTGCTTCTTTTGTTCTGATTTTATCTGTTAAGTCTTGATTATTTACAAAAACATGCTGATTACCATCAATAAGTTTTACATCTATAGTTATATCTTCCATTAAAGAATTGAGTTTTTCCTCATCTTTACTTGCTATCCCTAAACTTTTTGCATAAACTCCTATTGCTCTGTACATAGCTCCTGTATCTACATGAACAATATTAAGTCTTTCTGCTATAATTTTTGAAATTGAACTTTTTCCGGATCCCGCCGGACCATCTATCGCTATAGAAATCATATTTTATCCTCCTCAGTTTATAGAAAGGTCTGGTCTAAGTTTTTTTGCGCCTTCAAGATAAATATGTTTAACGTCCTTTTGTTTTAAATCACTTTCTGCCATAACCATAACCCTTATACATTTTTCAAGGCTTCCCACTACTTTCATTTCCTGCATACACATTAAAGAAGCCTGTGTAATTCCAAGTTCTCTTGCAGAAACAGCCGGATATACACAATCTATATCAGAAGTTGCAGTAAAAAGAATTGATAAAATATCTTCTGTCTTTATATTATTTTTCAAAAAGATTAAGGAAAGCATTGTTTTTGTTTTTTCAAGAACTTCTGTTCTTTCATTTTTTTCTACTGTTATTGCGCCTCTTACAGTTATCATAAGATACACCCCCAAATTTTTTTAACTTTCATAAAGTTCACCGGCAAGTTTACCTGTTGAAAAAGCAATCTGGAGATTATATCCCCCTGTATATCCATCAACATCTATTATTTCTCCGGCAAAATACAGTCCTTTTACAATATTTGATTCCATACTGTGAGGATTTATCTCATCTACGGATATACCGCCTCTTGTTATAACAGCGTCATTAAAACCTGTAGGTCCCAAAACAGTAAGTTTCATATCTTTAATAGAAGAAATAAGATTTTTTCTTTCTTCTTTTGTAATTTCGTTTACTTTTTTATTCTCGTCTATTCCTGAAAGATTTATAATTACAGGAATTATCTTTTGCGGAAGCAAATCATTAAGCGCATTTTTAAAATCTTTATTTATATTTTCTTTAAAATCTCTCAAAATTCTTTTATCAAGAGTTTTTTCATCAAGCGCCGGCTTTAAATCAAGATGAATTGTAAATTTATCTTTTTTCTCAATTAAATGACTGCTTGCACTGAGTATAATTGGACCGCTTACACCAAAATGGGTAAAAAGCATCTCTCCAAAATCAGTGTACACGGTTTTATTTTTTTCATCTTTTATATTTATGGCCACATTTTTAAGGCTTAATCCCATAAGAGTTTCACAAAATCTTTCCTCAATCCTCAAAGGAACAAGGCAAGGATAAAGCTTTGTAATAGTATGGCCTATTTTTTCTGCCATTTTATACCCATCTCCGGTTGAACCTGTAAGAGGATATGAAAGACCACCTGTACAAAGTATAATTTTATCACACTGTATTTTTTCTCCCGACTTAAGCAAAATTCCAAAAACCTTATTATCTTTTACAAGTATCTCTTTTACTTCTTTATTTAAATGTATTTTTACACCGGCTTTTTTTATATATTTTTCAAGTGTAGAAACTACATCTTTTGCAGAATCGCTTACAGGAAAGACTCTGTTTCCTCTTTCTACCTTTGTAGGGAGACCGTTTGAATTAAAAAAAGAAACTACATCACTGCTTTCAAAAGAATATAGCGCGCTATACATAAAGTAAGGATTTCTTGGTATATTCTCTATAATGTCGGAAGTATCAGATGCGTTTGTAATATTACATCTTCCCTTTCCCGTAATATATATTTTTTTACCAAGCTTTTCATTTTTTTCATATAAATGAACTTCGTATCCTTTTTCAGCAGCTCTGCCGGAAGCCAAAAGTCCGGCAGCTCCGCCGCCAATTACTATTACTTTTTCCATTGTAGACCCTCTTAAATATAAATTCAGTAATTTCTTTTGTATTACAAATCGTCAATATGTGAAAAATCGTTAAGTCTTAAAAGAAGTTTTTTTGTATCTGATAAATGAATTTCTGTGATAGATGAATTATTAAGCCAAGTTTTTCTGTAAAATGTTTCATCAAAATCCATTATGGACATAACCGCAAGTCTTAAAATAGCCCCATGTGAAACAATAGCAATTTTTTTATCCTTATTTTCAAGTATTATTTCTTTTATACATGAGTTTATCCTGTCTTTAACATGGCTAAAAGATTCTCCATTTGGAATATTAACATTGAATGGATTTTTTAAAAACTCTGAGTAAATATCGCACCCACTTTTTTTAAGAAAATCAACAGTTTTTCCTTCCCATTCTCCAAAACAAATTTCTTTCAAACCATCTCTTATTAAAATATCACATTCTGGATTATATTTTTTTATGTATTCCGCTGTTTTTACAGCTCTGCCTAAAGGAGATACAAATATTTTGTCAACTGGAATATTTTTAAATCTTTCTGATAGTCTTTCCGCCTGGGCTAACCCTATTTCAGAAAGTGGAATATCTGTAAGACCCTGATATCTTTTTTCTCTGTTCCAGGCAGTCTCACAATGTCTTATTAAATAAAGGATTGTCATAAATATTGTATTTTAAAGAAAAATCTTTAAAATGTACTCCTTTCCATTTTCTTAAAATTATACAAGCAAAGACGGAGAGTATATAATTCTCTCCGTAGCCTAATTATTCATGTTAAAACTATATAGATTTTAAATAATTTATTTCTTTTTCCGTAAGCTCTCTAAACGAACCTTTTTTCAAATCGCCAAGCTCTATTTCTCCCATTTTTACTCTTTTAAGAGTTGCAACAGGATGTTTTACTTCTTCACACATTCTGCGAACCTGTCTATTTCTTCCCTCTTTTATAGTTATTTCATAGGTATAATATTTAGGTCCGCCTTCTATAAGCTTAATGTTTGCAGGCTTAGTCATCTTTCCATCTAACATAATACCTCTTTTAAACTTAAGCTCGTCACCAACAGCAAGTTTTCCAAAAAGCTTAGCTATATAAGTTTTTGGAATTTCAAACTTAGGATGCGTAAGTTTATATGTTAAATCTCCGTCATTTGTAAGTATTAAAAGCCCCGAAGTATCATAATCAAGTCTTCCAACCGGAAAAACTCTAACTCCGACTTTTTTAACAAGATCTGTAACACAAGGACGTTTAAACTGATCTCTTGCCGCTGTAATATAACCTTCCGGTTTATTTAAAAGAAGATATACGAGTTTTTCCTGTTGTTTTACAGGCTTGTTATTAACTTTAACTTCGTCTTTTTCATCGTCAATTTTTATACCAAGAGTTCTTACAACTTCACCGTTTACAGAAACGTTTCCGTTTAAAATAAGCTCTTCTGATTTTCTTCTTGATGCAACTCCCGCTTCCGCAAGATATTTTTGGAGTCGTATTTCCATATCTTTCACCTTTTCAAAAATTTTTAAAACAGATGTTATCTTATCTGTCCGTTTCCAAAAACAACATACTTAGTTGTTGTAAGTTCTTTAAGTCCCATAGGTCCTCTTGCATGAAGTTTCTGTGTGCTTATACCTATTTCAGCACCAAAGCCAAATTCCTCACCATCTGTAAATCTTGTAGACGCATTTACATAAACTGCTGCAGAATCAACTTCATCTGTAAATTTAAGGGCATTTTCATAACTTTCTGTAATAATAGCCTCTGAATGTCCTGTTGAATATTTTCCGATGTGTTCTATAGCTTCGTCTATATTAGATACAACCTTTACAGAAATCTTTAAATCAAGATACTCTTTGGCATAGTCATCTTCCATGGCTTTATTAGCATAGCTTAAAAGAGAAACCGTTTTTTCATCACCAAAAATTTCTACGCCTTTTTTGTTAAGTTCTTCTCCTATTAAAGGTATAAATTCATCAGCAACGGCCTCGTGAATTACAAGGCTTTCGCACGCATTGCACACGCCTGTTCTTTGAGTTTTTGCATTTATAATAATTTTTTTTGCTTTTTCAAAATCTGCACTTTCATCAACGTATATATGGCAGTTTCCTGTACCTGTTTCTATTACAGGTATAGTACTGTTTAAAACAACACTTTTTATAAGTCCGGCACCGCCTCGTGGTATTAAAACATCTATATATTCATTTAATTTCATCATTTGAGTAGCGGTTTCTCTTGATGTATCTGTTAAAAGCTGTACAATATTTTTATTAATTTTAAGCTTTTCCAAAACACTGTGAAAAACGTTAATAATAGCAGTGTTAGAATTTATAGCATCTTTTCCGCCTCTTAAAACGGTTACATTTCCGGATTTTAAACAAAGACCGAAAGCGTCCGCAGTTACATTTGGTCGAGATTCATAAATAATTCCTATTACACCTAAAGGAGTACGTCTTTGACCTATTCTTAACCCATTTTCCATAGTCTTCATATAAAGAACTTCTCCAACAGGGTCACTTAATTTTGCAACTTTTAAAAGTCCGTTTGCCATTCCCAAAACTCGTTCTTTAGTGAGCATAAGTCTGTCTATTAAAGATTCTTTCATGCCATTTTCTTTAGCAAGTGAAACGTCTTTTGCGTTTTCTTCTAAGATATAGTCTGTTCTTTTTACAAGTTCTTCGGCACAACATTCGAGAATCTTATTTTTTTCTTTTGTATCCATATTTCTTGTAACTACTCTTGCTTCTTTTGCATTTTTACCTATTAAAACAAGCTCTGTCATGACATTTCCCCCTTTTATACTAATATTAACTTATTCTTATTGTTTCGGTTTCTGTAATAATAATATCAACTTTTTCGTCCCAATCCATAGCAAAAACATCTTCTTTTATTTGGAAATCATAAGCAAGACCTATTTTATTAAAAACTTCATGGTTATAAAAATATCTGTCATAATATCCTTTGCCATAACCTACTCGATTTCCGTTTCTGTCAAAAGCCACTCCCGGAACAATAAACAAATAATCATCTCTTGGAATTTCTTCTTTTAAATTATCATCAAAAGGTTCAAGTGTTCCAAAAGGTGTTTTTTCAAGCTCTGAAAAATCTTCTATTTGTACAAACTTCATAAAACCATCAGCTTTTGTTACAGGAACATAAACATTTTTCCCGTCCAAAAAAGCTTTTTCAATAATTTCTTTTGTATCAACCTCTCCGCCAAAACTTATGTATGTAAATATGTTATCACACTTTTTGTAAAGAGAGGAATTCACTAAAGTTTTATATATTTTTTTGTCTTTATGTTTCTTTTCTTCTTTGTCTAAAATTTTCCGTCGCCCCAAAATTTCATCTCTTAAATTTTTTTTCATCTCATCATTATCCTTAAAAAATTAACTATAATACAATATACAAAAAATGTTATAAAAGAAAGCTTTATGGCAATCTTTTTCTTTTTTAAAACAATAGAATACACCATATATAATAGTGATATATATATTGATAATATTCCCAAAAGTATCAAAACTTGCGGAATAAAATATCCTAATAAATTATTATAACATAAATATCCCAAAAATGACACAAAACACAATATAAAAATAAGTTCAAATACATTTTTAATTATTGGTTTTGTATTTTCGCCCTTTGGATCAAAATTAGTTATAAGTGTCAAAAATACAGGCAAAGGGAGTCCCCCCAATATGCCTGTAACAAATCTTAACAAATTATTTGACTCTCTAAGTCCCATATAAGATGTTAATCCATCTAACATAAAAGGCAATAACATAATAGCAAGTAATACAGTTGATAATATGCTTGGGGGTTTATTGCCTTTTAATCTTTTTCTTATTAAAAAATATATAAATACAATGGCTGCGGATATATAAATACCTGAACATCTTGCACAGACAGAAAAGGTTATCCCATCAGCTACAAGAGACCTTTCTGCTATTGTATGACAAAAAGCTTTTCCGAAAAAAGAAAATACTTTATCTATCAAAAAATACCGAAAAGTAAGTATGATAAAAATCCAAAAGCTTTACTTATACAGCAGAAAAGTATGCCTAAAATAAGAACAATTATACTTACAGTAAGAAGAGTCCTTCCAAAAGCTCTTTTTTCATAACTGTAAGGATCGTTCATAAAATGAGTTGCTATAAAAATACCAACTAATGAACCAAAAATAGGGAAAATAATAACCATTAAAATCAAAAGGACTTTAAAAATAGTTTTTAACCCTTCCTGATTTTCCATAGTTTCCATACCTTTGTTTATGGTTTTTCTTATAGGCTCATCATGAACCTCTTCATTTACAACCTCTGCATCAATTACAGGCATATATCCACAATTTTTACATCTTGTGTCCGTTTCACTCATAGGAGCATGACAATTTGGACAATACATATATTATTATTCTTTCCTTTCTAAAAAAATTAATATTAATAATAAAAAACATATGGGTCATTCGCTATATGTTCAAGTGAACGAAAAAGCTCACCCATCAATGATGTGCCAAGAAAAAAAGAAATGGCACAACAAAGTATACTTATTCCTAAATATACAAGAACAAGAACTAAAAGCGCCCTTCCGAAAGTTTTATAATCTTCGTAAACGCTTGTCATATAAACTATTGACATAACAATACCTAAAATAAGACCTCCGACAGGAAGCAATATTACAAGTGCAACTATAAGAACTTTTAAATAGTTGCTTAAAACTTTTTCTTCGGTATTTTGTTCAAAGTTATTATATCCTTTAAAATTATTTTCTGTATTTTGAGAAGCATTTTTATTAATATCTGAATCATTAAAATTTTCATTTTTCATAGATTCTTCTGTTGACATTTAAACCCCTCCTTTTTTTTCAAAGCGGCAAATAGAGTTCCTATATCTTCTCCATCTATTACTTTTAAAATATTTTTAGGTTCATCACCTTTTATTATAACCATATTTACATTATTATCATTACAAAGTTTTGCAGCTTCAAGTTTTGTAATCATTCCACCTACACTGAATTTACTTCCTGCGGTATCTGCCATTTTCAAAATTTCATCGCTTATGCCTTCAACATAGGATATTTTTTTTGCGTTTTTATTTTTCTTAGGGTCACAATCATATAATGCGTCTATATCTGTAAGAATTATAAGAAGATCAGCACCTAAAAGACTTGCAACATTCGCAGAAAGATTATCGTTATCTGAAAATTCGATTTCAAATGTTGAAATAGTATCGTTTGCATTTATTACAGGTATAACTTCAAAATTAAGAAGTGTTTCCAAAGTATTTGTTGTGTTTGTTTTTCTTTTTCCTTCTTTAAAATCATCTTTTGTAAGAAGAACCTGTGCTGCTTTTTGATTATATCTGTTAAAAAAGTTTTCATATATCTGTACAAGCATAGCCTGACCAACTGCGGCAGCAGCCTGTTTTTCTCTTGTTTCTGTAGGACGTGATGAAAATCCAAGTCTTGTTGCGCCAACTCCCACAGCACCTGAAGACACAAGTATTACATCTTTTCCCTGATTTTTAAGGTCAGCCATTACCCATGAAAGGTTATCTATAATCTGAAGATTAAGTTTTCCTGTAGGATAGGTTATTGTAGAAGTACCTACTTTAATAACAATTCTTTTTACCCCTTTTAATATGTCACACCTGTCCATAATACAATTTTTACTCCTTTTACCCTTTTACTACTTAAACATATTTTAGATAAGTTTACTATATAATCCCTTTATTTTCAATAATTTTTAATTTACAAACACATTAAAAGATTATTAAGAGACATAGATTTGATTACATATAAAATAAATTTTTTACATATTTATCAAAACCTTTAATTTACATATATGTAAATTATTAATATAATTATGTTTTCTCAAATAACTATATTAATAACTTTTATTGTCGTTAAATTTAAGAACATTGTAATTGACATATTCAAATATTAGCAATAAACTAAAGGCATACGATACGTAGTGTTCTATAAAATGAATGAGGAATAAGAACACAGATGGAGGAAAAAATGCCTGATAAAATTTATGATATTGCAGTAATAGGCGGAGGTCCTTCAGGATATATTGCTGCCGCACAGGCATCAGAGCTTGGGGCAAGCGTAATTTTATTTGAATCGGACAAGCTTGGAGGTACTTGTTTAAACTATGGTTGCATACCTACCAAATCCTATTTAAAAACTGCAGAAATTTTAAAAAATATGTATTTATCAGAAGATAGGGGCATCTCTTTTGATAAAAATTCACTTAAAATTGACCTTTTAAAAATATATGACGAAAAAGAAAAAACAACAAAAACTTTAAGAGAAGGAGTTTATAAAATCCTGGAAAGCAGAGATGTCAAAATTATAAACGGTTTTGAAACTCTTATTGACAAAAACAAAATAAATAACAGGAAAAAAAATTATAAAGCAAAAAAAATAATTCTCTGCACAGGAGCAAAACCTAAAACTCTTCCAGACATAGAAGTTATTAATGCAAAACTTCTTAACTCAAACGATATACTTGAACTTACAAAACTTCCAGAAAGCCTTGCCGTTATCGGTACAGGTATTATTAGTATGGAATTAGCATGTGCTTTTTCAGCTTTTGGATCAAAAGTTACGGTTATCGGACGCAAAAATCGAATACTTTCCCATTTTGATGCCTCTGTTTCAGAATATATTAAGTCATCACTTAAAGATAGTGGGATAAACTTTATTCTTGGACAAAAAATACTCAAAATAACAGGGAAAGATGACGTTAACGAAATTCTTTTTGAAAACGGAGAAAAACTTGTGGCATCTAAAATTCTTGTTGCTATAGGCCGTGAACCTAACCTTGAATTTTTAGGTGAGCTTAAAGACAAAATTGAAACAGAAAATAATTTTATAAAAACAGATGAATATTTAAGAACTAATATTCCAAACATTTATGCATGCGGAGACCTCACAACAAAAGAGGCCTTTGCACACTTCGCATCGTATATGGGTACTGTTGCTGCCAAAAACGCTATGGGTGAAAATATAAAATGCCGATTTAATAATATTCCAAAATGCTTATATACTTTACCGGAAGCCGCTTTTATCGGGCTTTCTGAAATACAGGCAAAAAATATTTACGGCGATGATATTATATGCGGAAAATTTCCGTTTTCTGCAAACGGAAGAGCTTTGGCAGCTGGTGAAAATACCGGCTTTGTAAAAGTTATATGTGAAAAAAAATATGGTGAAATTTTAGGAGTTCATATTGCAGGTCCTAACGCCTCAGAACTTATATCACAAGCAAAAATACTTATGGACACTGAAATAACTTTTGAAGAAGCAAAAGAAATTATTTTCCCTCATCCAACTTTTTCTGAAGCTTTTTCAGAAAGCTTAAAAGATGTAGCAGGAGAATGCCTTAACCTTCCGTCAAAAAGGAGTTCAAAATGATATATATAAACAATTTTGAGAAAAATCCGTATTATAATTTAGCACTTGAAGAATATCTTTTAAATGAGTTAAAAGAAGACATTATTATGCTTTGGCAAAATAAAGACAGTGTTATAATCGGAAAAAACCAAAATGTTTATGAAGAAATAAACCTAAAATATACAAAAGAAAATAATATTAATATTGTAAGGCGAGAAACAGGTGGAGGCGCTGTATTCCACGACCTTGGTAATATTAACTTTACTTTTATATTTGAATATGATATATAAAAGGATTTTAAATATTTTTCAAAAATTATTATTGATATGCTTAAGTCTTTTGTTGTTTATGCTTATTTT
>CALWSX010000037.1 GCA_944384285.1 uncultured Lachnospiraceae bacterium | reverse complement strand
CTGCTGACCACCTGATAATCCTAATGCAGATTTTTTAAGTCGGTCTTTTACTTCGTCCCAAATAGCCGCATTTCTAAGAGATTCCTCAACAATTTCATCAAGTTTTGCTTTATTTTTGATACCGTATGTTTTTGGGCCATAAGTAATGTTGTCATATATGCTCATTGGGAAAGGATTTGGTTTCTGAAAAACCATTCCTACACGTTTTCTTAAAAGATTTACATCTGTTGATGAATCTAATATATTTTTTCCGTCAAAAATTATTTCTCCTGTAATTTTACACCCTTCAACTAAATCATTCATTCTGTTTATTGATTTTAAAAGTGTAGATTTACCACAACCGGAAGGGCCTATAAATGCGGTAATTTCATTTGATGGTATATTTATATTGATATTGTGAAGGGCATGAAAATTGCCGTAATACAAATCAAGATTTTTTATTTCAATTTTATTCATAATTTCCTCCTATTATCGGTCTGTAATCTTCTTAGCAAGCTTATCTGATATCATATTAAGTAAAAATACACTTATAAGAAGAATTACAGCTGTTGCATAAGATTGGTTTGTATTAAGTCCTTCTGACCAAAGTTTATACATGTGCACAGAAAGTGTTGATCCTGAACCAAGTATATTTTTTGGAATTTGTGATACTGCACCTGCAGTATAAATAAGTGCAGCTGTTTCTCCTACAATCCTTCCGACTGCAAGAACTATACCTGCAAATATACCAGGTGCAGCAGATGGAAGAACTATTTTGAAAACTGTTCTTAACTTTCCGGCTCCCAAACCAAAACTTCCCTCTCTATAACTGTCAGGAACACTTTTTAAAGCTTCTTCTGTTGTTCTCATTATTAAAGGAAGTATCATAATTGCAAGAGTTAATGCACCTGCTAAAAGACCATAGTCTTTAAAAATAACTCTGATAAAAAACAAATAACCAAAAAGACCATAAACAATAGATGGAATACCCTGTAAAGTTTCTGTTGTTGTTCTTACAAGAGATACAAATTTATTACCTCTTTTTGCATACTCTACAAGATAAATAGCAGAAAATACACCAATAGGCACTGCAAATAAAAGTGTAAGTCCGGTCATAGTAAATGTATTTATAAGTGCCGGGAAAAGAGATACATTTTCTGTTGTATATTTAAAACTAAATAATTCAAGATTTATATAAGGAATACCTTTTACAAGTATATAAAGTACAATCATTAAAAGTACTCCAACTGTTATTAAAATAGAAAGATAAACTAAAGCTTTAAAAACTAAGGCCTCAACTTTAAGTTTTTTCATCAGTTAATCCTCCTTTTTACAATATTAAAACAAAGATTTATTATAAGAATAAATACAAAAAGAACAACCGCTGTCGCAATTAATGCTTCTCTGTGTAAATCCTGGGCGTATCCCATTTCCATTACTATATTTGCAGTTAATGTTCTTACACCCTTAAGTATTCCACTTGGTATTACAGCCTGATTTCCGGCAACCATAATTACAGCCATTGTTTCACCAATAGCTCTACCTATGCCTAATATAACTCCTGCCATTACACCAGATTTTGCTGCAGGAAGCATAACCCTAAAAACACTTCTTTCATGTGTAGCACCAAGAGCAAGTGAACCTTCATAATAGCTTTCCGGCACAGAATTTAAAGCTGATTCTGATACACCTATAATTGTAGGAAGTATCATAATGGCCAAAACAACTGATGCTGCAAGCATACTTGTTCCTCTTCCGCCAAAATTATCACGTATAAAAGGCACAATTACCATAAGCCCGAAAAAACCGTATACAACTGAAGGTATACCGGCAAGAAGGTTAACTGCAGGTTTTAAAAATCTATATACTTTTTTCCCACAGAATTTAGACATAAATACCGCGGATAAAATTCCTACTGGCACTCCAAGTATAATCGCTCCTGCTGTAACATAGATACTTCCTAAAATCATTGGAAAAATACCATATATATCTGCTGTAGGACGCCATCTTGTACCCCCAAGGAAATCCAAAAATCCTATTTTTGCCATTGCAGGAATACCATTTACAAAAAGAAAAAAGCAGATAAGCACAACTGCTAAAATTGCGACTGCTGCACAAAGCATGAAAACATATTTCATTACAGTCTCTTTAACTTTTCTCATATTGTATCTCCTTTTGTGAAATTCTTTTTAATGATTTTTAGCTAAAAAAATCAGTCGATGAAAGCACCGACTGATTCTTAATGGTATATTTTACTGTTCTAATTCAGCCCAAGTTACTATATTACCTGTATAAATATCTTTTACCTGTGCAGCTGTAAGTTCATCAAATGAGTTATTTGTGTTTACGATTACAGCAATACCGTCAAGAGCAATAACTGTGTTCTGAAGACCTTTTTCTAACTCGCTGTCTTTAAGTTCTCTTGAAGCCATACCAATATCACAGATACCATCTGCAACTGAGTTCATACCATTTGTTGAATCTGACTGGCTAACTTCAATAGTTACATTTGGATTAATTGTAGCGTAAGCTTCTTTAAGTTATTCTATTACAGGTTTCACAGATAAAGAACCAGCAACTGTAACTTTACCTTGTGGGTGCTGTGATGTAAAAGCGCCTGTATTTTCATTTGAAATATAACCAGCTTCTTCTACAACTTTCTGTCCATCTTCTGACATAATGAAGTTAATGAAATCCTGAGCAGCTGGGCTTACTTCACCTTTTGTAGCAATGTTGAATGGACGAGAAATTTTGTAGCTACCATCTTTGATTGTATCAATAGAAGGTTCTACACCATCAATTTTAACCGGTTTAACTGTATCATTTAATGAACCTAATGATACATAACCAACAGCATATTCATTACCTGCAACACTTGTAAGCATAACGCCTGTGCTCTGTGTAATATCTGCTGTTTCTACAGTTGCATCAAATTCTTTTCCATCTTCTGTTTCTTCAATTATACCAAAAAGTTCTGTAAAAGCACCTCTTGTTCCTGAGCCATCTTCTCTTGAAATTACTGTAATTTCCTGAGATGAATCAAAGCTTGTTTCTGTTGTTTCTGTTGTCTGTGTTGTTTCGTTTGTCTGTGTTGTTTCTTCTTTAGCACTTCCGCATCCTGTAAATGCAAGGCAAAGCATTAATGCTGAAAGTATAATTGCACTTCTTTTTTTCATTGTAAAAGTCCCCTTTTTTATTAATTTTTAGTTTTTATTTTCAAAATTTACAAGACCAATTCTATATAAGTAATGTTAAAATGAAAAGCATATAAATGTTAAATGTATGTAAAATATTTAAGAAAAGCCCAAAATACGTATTTCTTATGTAAAACTTTTACTTAAATATTTTTTATTATTCTTTACAAAATTAAAATTTTTATTCTTTTAAGATATTTTAAGAATATTTATAATTTTTTATTTTTAATATAAAAAAACCTTTAAAAAAATATTTTAAAGGCTTTTTAAGTGCGTTCGTCGGGAATCGAACCCGAATTAATGGCGTCGGAGGCCATTGTGTTATCCATTACACTACGAACGCAAAACTATATTATATAATAGAAA
>CALWSX010000036.1 GCA_944384285.1 uncultured Lachnospiraceae bacterium | reverse complement strand
CTCCTTTCTATGGAGACAATAGGTTTTATATTCATTATCCAATTTTGAAGGTTTATTTGCTCTTACTGTGGATGGGTTCCCGAGTGGCCAAAGGGGGCAGACTGTAAATCTGTTGCGATAGCTTCGAAGGTTCGAATCCTTCCCCATCCACCATTTAATAAGCCCGAGTGGCGGAACAGGTAGACGCACAGGACTTAAAATCCTGCGGGGTAAAACCCATACCGGTTCGATTCCGGTCTCGGGCATAGTATTTTTATTACTATGCTTTTAGTTTAATATATGCCCAGTTAGCTCAGTTGGTAGAGCAGAGGACTGAAAATCCTCGTGTCCTTGGTTCGATTCCGAGACTGGGCATTAAAAAAACTAATACAAAAACAAAAAAACTCTTGACAAATACATAAATTGTTGATATAATACTTTTTGTTAACGACTTGCGGGTGTAGTTCAATGGTAGAACGTCAGCCTTCCAAGCTGAACACGTGAGTTCGATTCTCATCACCCGCTTATATATCATCTATGCGCGAATGGCTCAGTGGTAGAGCATCGCCTTGCCAAGGCGAGGGCCGCGGGTTCGAATCCCGTTTCGCGCTCTTTTTTATTTTTAAAACATAGCAAAAGCTATGTTTTTTATTTTTGTTAATTAGAAAAACTCCAGAATATCTGGAGTTTTATAAATATAATATTTATAAAAGGTTATAGGTTAAAGCTAGATGAAAAATATTAAAAACAGATAGTTTTTTATTTCAATTAATTTTAAAAATATAATATCCAAAATCCTTTGATTTATCATTTTTAGTATTTTTGAAAACATATTCTCCTAATATTTTCATATTTGATTTTTCTTCTTCATTAAAATTTCCTGGAATCCCAAGAACTAAATTTTGTTTGTCTTTACCTAATAAGAAATGTTTATATTTTTTATATGAATAAAGAACTAAAGGTGAACAATAAAGATTTTCCCATTTTTCAGGAAGAAGAGCAAGATCTTTTAGTCCGATTTTTATCCATTTCATATTTTTGTCATAAGGCATCATAAAATTTTTGTTTTCATTAAAAAGTTTTTCTGTTTTTTCATTATTTGATATATTTTTATTTTCTTTAAGATTATTTTGAGAAGATTTAAGTTCATTAAACTCAGTTTCAATTTGATTATCATTGTTTTTTTCAAGATTATTTTCTTTGCAAATTTCATTTTTTGTTTCTTTAAGTGAAGAAAATTTTATTTTTTCAAGTTCCTCTAATGTTAAAATTCCACTTTTCTCTATTTCTTTCATTTCTTCACGAAATCTTTTTGCAATTTCATAAAATGTATCATCTTTTCTTTTTTTAGTATTGTTTTGAGATGATTTTTGAGGTTTTTGGTTATTTTGATTAGGACTTTTATTTTTAAGATGATTTTCATTTTTTTTCATTTCATTTTTATTTTTTGTTATTCCTGACATTGAATCTTTTGGCATTTGTTTTTTAGATATTTCTTTTAGTTCTCCAAGGTTAAAATTTTTGTTTAAAAAAGAAATGAGTTTTATTTGATTAGATTTGTTTTTTA
Source organism: uncultured Lachnospiraceae bacterium (assembly GCA_944384285.1). Classification (GTDB taxonomy): domain Bacteria; phylum Bacillota; class Clostridia; order Lachnospirales; family Anaerotignaceae; genus CALWSX01. The sequence goes on along the minus strand of CALWSX010000036.1, from coordinate 6,406 downwards.
ATATAATTTTTGACCAATTTTCTAAAGATTGGTGAAATTGCTTTTTTGAAACATTATTTAAATTTAAGATTTTTTCTGCATATCCAATATTGTTTGTAGTTATAGTATCAATTTTATCATATTCATTTTTATTATTTACAGGACAAATAATATATGTTTCATTTTTCTCTCCATTATTTATTATTATAGTAATTTTGCTATCTAAATTTCTTGTTTCAGTGGTAATACTTCCTATTCGTTTTTTGTTTCCTAATTTATATGCGTTGTAATCATATATGATAGATAAAGTTTTAGAATATTTTTTATTCAAACCGAAACCTCCCAAAGATATAGCCTATAATTATTATATATTCTATGATATTTGGTATAGAACTGTTTATAATTGTAAAAAAGATTTAATTATTAAAATATAAAAATATATGTTATAATATATTAAAAGATTAAGGGGTTAAAAATAAATAGAGTATATTTTAAATTTAAATTAAGATAAAAATAGGGGGATTTGGTGTGAGCTGTATAATTTCTTTTGTTTATTTTGCGATAATAGTTTTTGCTATATCTATGGTAGTGGGAAAAAATAAAAAACAGGATACATTAAGAAAAGTTTCAGGAGACAGAAACACAAGTACATCATATAATAGTACATATAGTAATACTACTCAAAATACTTTTTCATCGAAACAAAATACAAAATCAGCAAATAAGAATTTAACAAATAATAAAAAAGATTCTTCCAAAAATGACTTTTTTACAAAAGATAGTAAAAATGATTCATTTTTTAATTCTGATAATGGTAATATTTTTTCGGAGCCAAGTGACACAAAAAGGTATATTGTAGCAGGTATTCTCATAATAATTATAATTGCATTAATTATCTATTCAATTATTTATTAAAATATATTCTATATCTTATTTTAAGAAAATAAAATACTGTAGAGGGGTTTGCCTTTGCTGTATTTTTTTTATTCAAAAAAATAAGAACTTAATTGGAGGGCATCATGAAAAAACATAAACAATTTAGTTATAGAGTTTTTATAATAAAAAATGTTGCCATACTTACATGTATAACAATGATTTTTTTCTGTGTATCTTTAGTAAGAGGAGATTCTTTTTTTACATCATCTGAAATTTTAAAAGACAGAAAAGTATTTGGAAGCCAAGATAGTCGTTTTGCTGAAGTTGATGCAGAACTTGAATACCATTTTCAACCGGAAACGGATATAAATATAAATACAGAAGTACAAGAAGTAGAACATGTTGATTTTTCTGATATTGATTTGTCTTTATTAAACGATGTTGGATACCAAAAATCCAAACTTTATATAGTTGACAGTAGGACAGATATAAGACAGGGGGATATAAATGCTGAACAACTTATGAATATGGATTTAAAAATAGATACAAAAAAAGATGGTCCTAAAATATTAATTTTCCACACACATTCGTCAGAGGGGTACATAGATAGTGATATGAGTACATTAGAAGGAGGTATTGTGGGAATAGGAGATGAACTTGAAAATATATTAGAAAGCAGATATGGAATAGAGGTTCTTCATCATAAAGGAAGATATGATGTAGATCAAAATGGTAACAGCAAGATTACCGGAGCATATGAAAGAATGGAGCCTGATATAAGAAAGATATTAGAAGAAAATCCATCAATAGAAATGGTAATAGATTTACATCGTGATGGCGTTAGAGAAGATGTTCGCCTTGTTGAAAACATTAATGGTAAAGACTGTGCAAAATTAATGTTTTTTAATGGGTTATGTAAAATTGTAAAAGATGGTACTCTCCAGCAAACACCAGGACTTTCAAATCCATATATAGATGAAAATCTTGCGCTTAGTATGCAGATGCAATTAGCAGCAGAAAAAATGTACCCAATTCTTACAAGAAAAATTTATCTTAATGCTTATAGATATAGTCTTCATATGTGTCCTAAATCAATGCTTATTGAGGTTGGAGCACAGACAAATACATATGAAGAGGCTAAGAATTCAATGTCATATCTTGCAGATGTGCTTGCAAGTGTTATACTTTAAACTAAAAAAGGATTATATTTTCTGTATTTTGAAAATATAATCCTTTTTATTTATTCAAGCTTAGAACAATATGAATTAAATAATAAATGGATATTATTAGGGTTTCCCATTAGTATAACGTGGTCATATTTTTTTATAACTGTATCTGCATCTGCAAATAAAATTGTACCATCAGCTCTTTTTATTAATAGAATAAGAATATTATGTAATTTTTTTATATTTGTTTCTGCAAGTGTTTTGTCTATAAGAAGTGGCGGAACATCATTAATAAATATACTGGCTATTATTTGAGTTTTATAGTCTTCTATAAGCGTTAAAGGATTAATACGCTCTTTTATTATATATTTTAAATAAAACTTTTCTATTAGAGTATCAAAATGATTTTTAACAAAAGGTAATTGTCTTATTAAAATAAAAGCTATAAATATTATAAGTAATAATAAAAGCCTGTAAAATGAATAACTAACTTCGTATGAATTAAGAGAAACAAGTATGCTTACTATGCTTGATACAATTGTTGCAGTAAAGGCATACCCAAAAAGCATAATTGTTTTTGCAAGTTTTCGTCTTATTTTTGCTGATGCTATTATTTCACTTTCGTTTGTTGTAAATCCCGAATTTGTTAAAAGAGATATAACCTGAAAACGGGCTTTTTCTTCAGATAGACCGGTAAGTCTAAAAAGAATAGTAAATATATCAACAAATATGACATAAAGCATTATAACAATGAAAAACAATAAAAAAATTATATTCATATTCCTAGCTCCTCGTAAAATATATGCGGTGAGTTAATTTTATTTTAAAGTATCAGCTATTTAAAAACAGGTTTTTGTAATAATTAATAATTTCTAAATACATATCATTATCTAATGTCATTTTACCTGTTTCACTTAAAGTATATGTTCCCTTTTCAACTTTAGAAAACCATTTATAATAATTTTGCCTTAAAATACTTGATACATTATCAGTAAGTTCATATTTTTTAATATCAGAAAGAGAAAGTGTTCCGTAGATATCAAAAAGAGCCACTAGTTTTAAACAGTTTTCTCTATAAACAGTTATAATTTTGGTTTTGTTAACTCCTCCAATATTTTTGTCAATTTTTCTTTTTTGAAACTCGTTTTCAAGCTTCTTAATTTTAGTTTTATTTTTACGTACAGAAGATGCTTTTGGGTAATTTATAATTTCGACAAATTTGAGTGGAGTATCCATTCCAACAGTTATAAGCCCCAAGTCAAGACGTTTTATAAGAGATACACAATTTTTAAAACTTTTTTCTTTTGAATTTTTAAAACGAGGAATAGCAACATATACATTGTCTGATAGTTTTTGACGCTCAATAGCTTGATAAACTAGTTTAAGATTAAAAGATGTTTTAAGCTCAATTATGATAGTTTCATCATCTTTTACAGCAACTATGTCGCAGTCCTTTACCTCGCTTTTTACTGTATACCCATTTTTTTTAAAATACTCAGAAATAGGGAGAAAAAGGTCAGATTCTTTAATTGAGTTTGTATTTTCTTTTTTCATAATTATTCACTCATATATTTTTCAATTTCGTCTATTTCTTTAATCATATCTTTTGTAAGGACTTTACAGCCGTCTTTAGTAACAAGAACATCATCTTCTATTCTTATTCCTAAATTAAGTTCAGGAATATAAAGACCTGGTTCAACAGTTAAAACCATACCTTCTTCTAAAGGAATATCTCTGTATTTTCCGACATCATGAGTTTCAAGTCCAAGGAAATGACTTACATTATGGAAATAATATTTTCTAACTTCACTTTTTTCTTTTATAAATCCAATTTTAGTAAGTTCTTCAAAATAATAGTCAATTAATATACGATTAAGATCACCATATTTAATTCCAGGACGGATAGTGTTTATAATAAGCTTATTTCCGTTTAATACAATGTTATAAAATTTCTTTTGTTCTTCGGTAAATTTACCACTTTTTGGGAATGTTCTTGTGATATCACCTGAATATTCTTCAAATTTTGCTCCTACGTCTGTAAGAATTAATTCATTTTCGTTTATATCACAATTATTTTTGGAGTAATGTAAAGTTGCTGCGTTAACTCCTCCGGCAACAATGGATTTGAAAGCAAAGTCGGTAACGCCTGCTTTTTTAAGTTCAAAATCAAAGTATGCTTCAAGTTCATATTCTTTTTTTACATTTTTGGCGTTTTTCATCATTGCAAGAACACCGTTTTTAGTAATCTCTGATGCACGAGTTATTTTTTCTATTTCGACATCTTCTTTAATAGCTCTAAGTGATGACATAGTGTCAAAAATATTTATGATATTTAAAGAAGGAATAAATTCTTTTATTTCTTTTGCAAATTTCTGTGATTCAAGGAGATTGTCTTTAAAGTTTCTGAATTCTAAATCAAGGTAAAGGGAATCAGCTTTTTCTTTATATATAATAGTTGCAACATCATCTTTGAAATCAAGAATATTTTTTACGTCTAAAATTCCGCTTGTTTCTGTTACAGACGAGAAAGAAGGAGAAGCACCTATCCATTTTGCAAGTTCTTCATCAATAACTTTTATATAAATTGTAGCAGAAGTAGTTCCTTCTATTTTCTTTAAAAGAAGTATGGAATCTTCTTCTTTTATTCCTGTAAGGTAATAAAAGTTTCTTGATACATAAAAACTATAATATTCATCACCGGCTTTTAAAGGAGCTTGACCTGCAAAAAATACGGCAATAGAATTATCTTTCATATTTTTAAAAACTTTTTCTCTATTAGATGTATAAAAACGATTCACGATTAAAACCCCCTAAAAAAATATTAACATTAGTATACCATAAACAAGAAAAAAATTGTATAATAAAAAATAATTACAAAAAATGAAATCATAATGAGGTGCATTATGGAAAATGATAATGTAATCAATGGTTATGTAGAAGATATAATTTACTACAATAGTGATAATGGATATACTGTATTAAGCCTAAATTGTGACAACGAGGAAGTGGTATGTGTTGGGTATTTACCCAAGATACATCAAGGTGAATCTTTAAGACTTACAGGGAGTTATGTTGTCCATTCTCTATATGGCAGACAATTTAAAATAGAATATTATGAAAAATCTATCCCAACAACAGAAGAGGGAATAGAAAAATATCTTGCATCAGGACTTGTAAAAGGGATAGGTCCAAAAACAGCTAAAAAAATTGTAAAAAAATTCGGTGTTTCAACAAGTTATATTATAGAGGAAAAGCCGGAAAAGCTTACAGAAATAAAGGGTATAAGCCTAGAAAAGGCTATGGATTTAAACAGAATATTTACAGAGCAAAGAGAACTTAGAAAAACGGTTGTTTTTTTGCAGGATATAGGTATTTCTCCTACTGTTGCCATGAAAATATATAAAAAATATAAGGGAGCAACATACAAGATTGTAAATGAAAACCCATATCGCCTTGCTGATGATATATGGGGTATAGGATTTAGAATAGCTGATAAAATTGCGGAGAAGCTTGGTATTTATAAGGCATCTCCTGATAGAATAAAATCGGGTATAAAATATGTTTTAAATGCAGAGCTTTCAAATGGTCATGTCTATTTGCCAAAAGAAATACTGATAGAAAAATGCTCGTCTCTTTTGGAAGTAGATATTTCAGAAATAGATAATTATATAAAAGAAATGCAGATAAACCATCAAATTTGGATTGAAAAGAAAGAAAATGATTATCTTTGCTATTTAAATCAGTATTATTATGCAGAACTTTCTGTTGCCAAAAGAATAATAGAAATTTCCAGAGAATACGAAGATATTAATACAACAGATGTTGAATTAAAAATAAAACGTGCAGAAAAACATAACGGAATTGCTTTAGCGGAAAATCAAAAAGAAGCTGTAAGAGAGGCCATGAAAAATGGACTTCTTGTTATAACAGGAGGCCCAGAGACAGGAAAAACAACAACTATTAATACAATTATAAGTTTATTTAAAGATGAAGATTTAGATGTTGTACTTGCGGCTCCAACTGGAAGAGCGGCAAAAAGAATGTCAGAAGCCACAAAGATGGAGGCTCAAACTTTACACAGACTTTTAGGTATAAATTATATAAGTGAAGAAAACAGAACACAAATATTCGATAAAAATGAAGACAATCCAATAGAAGCAGATGTTATAATCGTAGATGAAACATCTATGGTTGATTTAATGCTAATGAACTATCTTTTACGTGCAATAGCACCTGGAACTCATCTTATTTTAGTTGGTGACGTTGACCAGCTTCCATCTGTAGGGGCCGGGAACGTTTTAAAAGATATTATAAATTCTGAAAAAGTAAAAGTTGTAAGGTTAAACGAAATTTTCAGACAGGCTCAGGAAAGTGCTATTATTATG
>CALWSX010000035.1 GCA_944384285.1 uncultured Lachnospiraceae bacterium | reverse complement strand
AAAGAATATAAAATTAATAACAATGAGTGTGTTAATCCGCAGAGTGAAAACTACGGTAAGATATCAAAACAAGAAAAAATACTTGTTTATTCAAAAGATAAATAAAAAAGGAGGGAAAAATTTTGGGCGAAGAAGAAAAATTTGTTCAACAGGAAATTTTGGAACTTAATACAGAGTATCCTTTCGCAAAAATAGAAGATATTTCAGATTTTCTTAAAATAGAAGACGGCGAAATGGTTTTAAAACTTTGGGAAAACGGTATACCGCTTAAAAATGCGTATTTTGCCGTGTTTACAGAAGAGGTTAAAGATAACCTTTTACAGAATTCAAAAAATGATTTTAAACAAAAAATGCTTACTGCAAAGAGATCTACTCCGGGAAGCCTTAGTGGTGGAGAAGGTATGAAAAAAGTTTCTTATAAAGATATGTCAAAAGATGAATTTGACAGGGTTTTAAAGAAAGCTTTGCAGGGAGATTTAAAAAGAATATAAGAAAAGGAGCGTGTTTTAAATAATGGCAACACAGACATATCAAGGATTAACTAATTTACAGAAAGAATTTTATGAAAGAACTTTACTTAATAGACTTGAACCACAGCTTTTATACCAGAAATTTGGACAGAAAAAACCTATGCCAAAAAATGAGGGTGACAAAATTAATTTCAGACGTTTTGACTCCCTTGCTCCTGCAACAACAGCTTTAACAGAAGGTGTTACACCTGAAGGTAACACAATTACTGTTACAAAAGTTGAAGCAGAAGTTAAACAGTATGGCGACTTTGTTGAAATTTCTGATAAATTGGATCTTTTAGGTATTGACCCTGTTTTAACAGAAATGGCCGGAGTTTTAGGTGAACAGGCGGCATTAACTATTGATACAGTTATCAGAGATGTTGTTGTAAGTGGTACAAATGTACAGTATGCCGGCGGTAAAGAAGGAGCTGATTCAATTACTGCTGATGACAAAATTACAGAAGAAGAAATCAGAAAAGCTGTAAAAACATTAAAGAAAAATAATGCAAAGCCTCTTAAAGATGGTTACTATGTAGGAATTATCGACCCAGAAGTAGCTTATGACATTATGAATGATCCTTTATGGCAGGATATCAGTAAATACAGCGGCGGAACACAGATTATGAAAGGTGAAGTCGGAAAACTTTGTGGAGTACGTTTTGTGGAAACAACAAACAACAAAACAGAAAACAACGGAAGTGAAATTAAAATCCATAAAACTATGATTATCGGTGAGGACGCTTATGGTGTTGTTGATATTAACAATAGCTCAATGCCTGAAATTATTGTAAAACCTCACGGCAGCGGTGGCTCAAGCGACCCTCTCAATCAGAGAGCTTCAGCAGGCTGGAAAGCCCTTCTTACAGCTGTAAGATTAAATGAACTTGCAATGGTAAGAATTGAGAGTGCGGCTACTGAATAAAGATTAACTTTTTTATGGGGGCTTTTAATGACCGAAAGACGAAACACTTTTTTAATTTAAACGGGCGGGAGAATAAAAGCCCCCAGTTACTTTGAATTATTTTAGATTATATTAAAGGAGAGATAGATTTATGGCAAATGCAAAACCAGGAAAAATCATTGAAAAAGATACAAAAGAACATCTTTCAAAAGAAGAAAAAGTTACAATAAGAATTTCTAAGAACGAAAAAAATAAAGATGAAACAATCCCTGTTTGTATAAATGGTTGTAATTATTTCTTTAAAAGAGGCGAAACTGTTTCTGTTCCTAAAACTATTGCAAGAATTTTAGAACTTGCAGGATATATTTAAAAGAGGGTGTTTTTAGCTATGACAAAAGGAGAAATAAGAAAGTTAAGTTTAAGATGGGCTGATTTGGCAACAGTAAACGGTGTGCCTTTAAGTGATGAGATTTCTGCTGACTTTAATGACAAATTTGATTTTTATTTGTATCATGCGCTTAATTTTCTTTACGGTATTTTTAGGGAAGAAAATGTTTTTGTTCCCGAAAATTCTTTAGAAGAAGTATCTTCTTATAAAATTTATGAACTTCCTAAAAATTTAAGAGCGATAAAAAAGATTATTTGCACAGATGATGACGGTTATTTTGAAGTAATTGATTACAAAATGGAGTGTAAAAATAAAATACTTATACCAAAAGAATTTAAAAATATAAGAATTTTGTATTATACAAACTGTGAATATATATCACCTCTTTCAGATGATGATACAGAAATTATTTTAAGCGACAGAATAGCGTTTTTGCTCCCTCTTAAGGTGGCTTGCGATATATTTGCATCATGTGAAGATACACTTGTTGTTTCTACATATCTTTCTGATAAGTTTAATAGTTTTGTTACAAATATATTGGACGAAGATGTGGAGGAGCCTAAAAACATAGGTACAGTTTTACAAATATAAGTTTTGGGTTTTAAGTTAATAAAATAATTTTAAAACGGGGAGGTGATATATTGACATATTTTAATGAACGTATAAGAAATTCAAAAACACCGGATAACAGTATACTTAGTATAGACAGCTTTAAAGGTGCTGACCTTATGAATTCACCGTCAAACATAAATATTTCAAGAAGCAGAAATTGTATAAATATGATCAGAGATATACCCGGGAAAGTAAGAAAAAGAATGGGATATTCTACTGAAAGCACATTTGATGCAAGAATTAATGGCATTTTCTTTTATAAAAAAGATAATGGGGAATCTATAAAACTAATTCATTCAGGTACAAAGCTTTATAATGTTTCTGGTGAACAAAATAAAGTTGTATATCAAAATATGAATGATGAATTTAGTAATGCTTTCCAAATGGATAAAAAGCTTTTTATCCAGGACGGTTTAAAAATGTATTCTTATGATGGACAAAATTTTATAGAGGCTTCTAAAGATGCATATATTCCTACTGTTATTATTTCAAGAACCCCAACAGGAGGAGGAACATACCTTGAACCTGTAAATTTACTTGGAACAAAGTGGAAAGAAAGTTTTTTGTGTGATGATTCTTCAAAAGTATATAATCTTACGGCCAAAGGTTTAGATAATACTAAAGTTTTGGCAAAAAAGCTTAAAGATGATGGTACTTATGAGGATCTTGTAGAGGGAGAGGATTTTTCTGTTGACAGAGCTCTTGGAAAAATAACTTTTAATTCACCTATTGGTGAAAGTCCCGTAACAGGCAGAGATAATCTTGAAATAACAGCAAGTAAGGTAAGAGAGGGTTATGCTGAAAAAATAAATAATTGTACTATTATGACTGTATACGGACTAAATGGTAATACGGACAGGCTATTTGTAAGCGGAAATTCTAAGTTCAGAAACTATGATTTTTACAGTGGTATGAATAAGCCGACATATTTTGGGGACACAAATTATTGTATTTTGGGTCAGGATAATACCGATATAATAGGATATAGCATTTTAAACGAAAAGCTTTTAACATATAAAAATGGTAATAACGGCGATGTAAATATATATGTGAGAAGCGGAAGCATTATAGATGATAGTGTTGTGTTTTCTGTTGAAAATACACTTACTGGAAATGGTGCAATATCAAAAAAAGGCTTTGGAAATATGGAAAATGAACCGGTATTTTTAACTAGTACGGGAGTATGTGCCATTACAACAGCTGACATATCCGGAGAGAAATACAGTATAAACAGAAGTTATTTTATAAATAATGAGCTTACAAAGCATAATTTAAAAAATGCGGTAACAGTTTCTTATAAAGACTTTTTTATGATATTTATAGATGGAAAGGTATATCTTCTTGATGGTCTTCAAAAATCATATGAAAAAAATGCACCATATTCAACTTTTCAGTATGAATGTTATGTTCTTGATAATATTCCAGCAAGAGTTGCGTTTACGGAAGATAATGAACTTTATTTCGGAACTGAAGATGGCGAAATTATGAAATTTTATACAGATGAAAAAGACCAGGAAAGTTATAACGATAATGGTAAAGAAATAAAGGCTGTATGGGAATTACCTCCTGTTTGTGGTAAGTATTTTTATAAAAATAAAGTTTTTAAAAATATTTTTATAAAGCTCTCTTCTGCTGTCTGTACAAGTGTCCTTTTAAAAAGACGTTTGTATGGTACAGAAAAATATCTTTATGATTCAAAGGCTTTTGCCTGTTATTTTGATTTTTCTTATATAGATTTTGGGAGTATAAATTTTTCGTCAGATAACTCGGAAAGATGTATTCCTGTTAAAATACGTACAGAAAAGACAGATAAGGCGTCATTTATACTTGAAAATAATCGTCTTAACGAACCTTTTGGAATATTTAACATAGCAATAGAATTCAGTGAAAAAAATTCAAACTACAGATATTAATTGAAAAGGGGGAATATTATGTCAAGCAGTGCTTTAGGCAGCATATTAGGAGCAATAGGATCGGCAATATCAAATGCCGCAAAAAAATCGTCCTCTGGAAAAGGAACTTCAGGGTCTTCAGGCAAAGGAACAACCGGAAGTTCTTCATCAAAGGGGACATCTTCCGGGTCTTCAAAAGGATCATCATCCGGAAGTTCATCATCTGATTATAAAAATCCGTACCCTCACAGAGAAACTCAATACAGATGGAGTGACGGAACAATTACATATTCGAATGCGGAAAATTATGTTACTGCGGCAAGAGAGGCCGGAAAGGATTTAAATAAAACTACACTTTTGGGCTCTACAAGTTACAGTAAAAAAAATAATCCTTTAGGTATAGGCAGCGGCAGCAGTAACGCATACGAAGAAAATAACAGAATAAACTCAACTATTAATAAAATGAATTCTCCGTCAGGAAGTTCTTATTTGAATTATAATAATTATAATTCCAGCAATCTTCTTGACAGAATTCAGGGAAGTGACAAATATAAACTTGAAGGTCTTCAAAATGCCTGGAATAGTACATCAAATAAACAGCTAAAAGATATTTATAATAAAGAAGCAGAAAAGATAAGACAGTCTTACGGAATTGGCAGTGACGGTTATGGAGGAAACCTTTATGACCTTGGAACATATACTGGCGGGAATGATTATATGTATGATAATCCATACAATAATTATAATATGTATGATTATGAAGAATATTTAAACAAAATGTATGATGAAATGATAGATTCTACAGAAAGAAACTATGACATGAACAGAGAAATGCTATTAAGACAGCTTGACAATATGAAAGGAAATGTAAACCGTCAGTATGATGAGGCTGCAAATCAGGCTTATATTAATTCTATGATAGATAGAACTCTTCTTCCAGAACTTCTTGCTGCAAGAGGCATAAGCGGGGGAGCTGAGGAAAGCGCAAATCTTAAACTTATGACAAATTATGAAAATGCAGTAAATAAAAATGAAATTGAAAGAATTTCAGAGCTTGTTGAATTAGAAAACTATATCAATGAACTCATAATGAAAGGTGAAATGGAAAAAGCAAAGGTTCTCCAGGAAATTAAGATGGAAAAAATTTCTGACTTCGTGAATTATTATGAAAACCAAAATAAATTAAATTTTGATCAGTATAAATATCAAACTGAAAGAAACGATAATTACAGACAAGAGGCTAATGATTGGCTTCAGAGTTTAACGGAAAACGAACTAAAAAGACAGCAAGAAGCGGCAGAATATGCGGCAAAACTTGGAGATTACAGCCTTATGGGAGAACTTTTGGGGCTTCCAAAAGATTTAACCGATGCTGCAACAGATTACTACAATGAAGAAAAAAGACTTGACCTTATAAGAAAAAGGGCGTTAGCAAACCGTAAATAAAATTTTAATAAATCTTTTAAAAATTTTAGTGGGAATTTTTAGAAATATATGTTATAATAACACAAAAGAAAATGATTATTTATAAAGTTTTGTTTTCCATTGTTTTTTGTAAAAACTTTATTTTTAAATATATTTTTCTTTAAATTTTCGAATTATTTTTTAATTTTTAATTAAAATAATTCTATACTAAAAAGGAGGATTTATATATGTTAAAATTTTATACTTGTGAAGAATGCAAAACTGTAAAAACTGAAGAAGAAGTAAAAGGTCTTGATATTTCAAAATTAACTGAAGTTATTCCTAATACTACAGAGGCGGCTTTAGAAAAACACCTTCCTGTTGTAACAGTTTCTGGAAATAAAGTTAAAGTTTCTGTTGGTGAAGTTATTCACCCTATGACAGAAGAACATTTTATTAATTTTATTATTCTTGAAACTAACAAAGGTACTAAAAAAGCTGAACTCAAACCAGGTCAGGAACCAACATGTGAATTTGAACTTTCAGAAGGTGAAGAACCGATTGCGGTTTATGAATATTGCAATCTTCATGGTCTTTGGAGAAAAGCAATTTAATAGTTAAATAATCGTATTTTTGTAAAAAATTAAGTGCAGAAGATTGTTTCTGCACTTTTTTAGTTTAACTAACTAAAAAGTAAAATAGTAAAATGTGTACTGTTTTTTTGGTGCTTGTCATATAATTATTTGGTATAATTATATAAATATATAATGTTATTTTAATGTATTTTTTGTTAAAAAAGCGATAATTATTTTTTTTTATAAGTTTTCCTTGTATTTATTGTTGATAATAATTATTATTATATATAAGTGATTATATTGAGTAAATTATTTTTATTTTATGGAGGTATAAATTATGGGAGATTGCACAAGATGTAACAAATGCATTAGTGCAGATGAAAGATTAAACAGCTTTATCTGCGAACTTGAAACAGAAACAGCTTATGACAGAATGAAAACTCAGGAAAATAAATGTATGATCGGTTTACAGGGTGTTTGCTGTAAACTTTGTTCAAACGGACCTTGTAGAATTACACCAAGCTCTCCTAAAGGAGTTTGTGGAGCTACAGCAGACGTTATCGTTGCTCGTAACTTCCTTCGTCACGTTGCTGCAGGTTCAGGCTGTTATATCCATGTAGCTGAAAATGCTGCAAGAAATCTTAAAGAAACAGCTTTAAACAAAGGTGTTCTTAAAGGCGAAAAAACTATTGAAAGACTTTGTGACCTTTTCGAAATTGAAAAAGGTGACATCTATGAAAATGCTATAGCAATAGCTGACAAAGTTCTTAATGACCTTTATAAACCAGAACATGAAAAAATGGAACTTGTTAAAAAGTTAGCTTATGCTCCTCGTTATAAAAAATGGGAAGAATTAAATATTTTACCTGGCGGCGCTAATGCTGAAATTGTTAAGGCTGTTGTAAAAACTTCAACAAACCTTAATTCAGACCCTGTGGATATGCTTGTAAACTGCCTTAAACTTGGTATCCAGACAGGTCTTTACGGTCTTACTCTTTCAAACCTCTTAAACGACGCTGTACTTGGAGAACCTGCTATTCATACAACTAAAGTTGGTTTAAGAACTATTGATGAAGACTACATAAACGTTCTTGTTATAGGACATCAGCATACAATTTTCTCACGTATCGAAGATAGACTTGGTGAAGAAGACGTAGTTAAAAAAGCTCAGGCAGCAGGCGCTAAAGGCTTTAAAATTATTGGATGTACATGTGTTGGACAGGATATGCAGTTAAGAGCAAAAGATTTATGTGACAGCAAAGTTTATGCAGGTCATGCAGGAAATAACTATGCTTCAGAAGCTATCCTTTTAACAGGTGGCATTGACGCTGTATTAACAGAGTTCAACTGTGCTCTCCCTGGTATTGAACCAATTTGTGATGAACTTAAAATCAAACAGATTTGTCTTGATGATGTAGCTAAAAAAGCTAATGCAGAATACAAACCATATGTATTTGCTACAAGAGAAAAAGATACAGATGAAATCGTTGATGAAATCATAGAAGCTTATAAGGCAAGAAGAGGCGAAGTTAAACTTAACCTTGTTCCTGACCACGGAAACGATACAACTCTTGCAGGTCTTTCAGAAGTAACATTAAAAGAATTCTTAGGTGGAGACTATAAACCTTTAATCGACCTTATCGTTTCAGGTAAAATTAAAGGTGTTGCTGCTGTTGTTGGTTGTTCAAATGTTGCTTATGGCGGACATGACGTACTTACAATCGGTCTTACAAAAGAACTTATCAAACGTGATATTATCGTTCTTTCAGCTGGTTGTACATCAGGCGGTCTTGAAAACGTAGGTCTTATGTCTCCTGAGGCTGCTGAACTTGCAGGTCCTAACTTAAAAGAAATCTGCAAAGCTCTCGGTATTCCTCCTGTACTTAACTTTGGTCCATGTATCGGTATTGGTAGACTTGAAATGGTTGCTACAGACCTTGCTGCAGCTCTTGGAATTGATATTCCACAGCTTCCTCTTGTTCTTTCTGCTCCACAGTGGCTTGAAGAACAGGCTCTTGCAGACGGTTCATTCGGTCTTGCACTTGGTCTCCCACTTCACCTTGGACGTCCTCCATTTGTTACAGGAAGCAAACTTGCAGTTAATGTTCTTACAGAAGCTATGAAAGACATTACAGGTGGCCATGTAATATTAGGTGATGACCCTGTTGAAGCTGCTAAAAAACTTGAAAAAGTTATTCTTGAAAAGAGAAAGAACCTTAACATCTAAATAAGTGTTAATTAATGAAGGGGCGAAAACCGTAAGGTTTTCGTCCTTTTACTATATTGTGAATAAAATTTAAGTGTAGTAAAATAAAAATATATAAACTGTGGAGGTGAGTAAATGACAGAAAGAGAAAAAATGTTAGCTGGACAGCTTTATAATTGCGGTGATGAGGAATTATTATTTCAATGGCATAAAGCAAAAAATCTGATAAGAGAGTATAACCAAACAAATTCTGAAGATTTAGATAAAAAAAATAATATATTAA
>CALWSX010000034.1 GCA_944384285.1 uncultured Lachnospiraceae bacterium | reverse complement strand
TTGCAACCAATGCTTTAGCATCGTCAAGGTTAATTTCATTCTGAATTGTACATCGAAGAGCAATATCGCATTTAATTGTAAATACGCATTTACCTTCTGTGTATACAGCGTCATTTTTGTAGTTAAGATAATCTTTAATTCTTCCTCTCTTAACTTCTTTTATTTCTCTTACAGCATCTAAATCGATACCATTTTTATCGTAAATGTATCCGTTAGAGTCAGACATAGAAACAACAACTGCTCCAAGTTCCATAGCTTTCTGTGCTGCATAGATAGCAACATTTCCACTACCTGAAATTACAACTGTTTTTCCTTTAATGCTTAAATTATTATCTTTAAGCATTTCATCTACAAGATATACAAGACCATAACCTGTAGCTTCTTTTCTTGCAAGAGAACCACCATAAGTTAAGCCTTTTCCTGTTAAAACGCCTTCGTAGAGGTTAGTAAGTCTTTTATACTGACCATAGAGATAACCGATTTCTCTGGCTCCTACACCAATGTCTCCGGCAGGAACGTCAACATCTGCACCAATATATTTATAAAGCTCACTCATAAAGCTTTGGCAAAATCTCATAACTTCATTATCACTTTTGCCTTTTGGATCAAAGTCAGAACCACCTTTGCCGCCACCGATAGGAAGACCTGTAAGAGAGTTTTTAAATATCTGTTCAAAACCTAAGAATTTAATAATGCTTAAGTTTACGGAAGGATGAAAACGAAGACCACCTTTATAAGGTCCTATAGCGCTGTTAAACTGTACTCTGTAACCTTTGTTAACATGTACAACGTTATTATCGTCTACCCAAGGAACTCTAAAAATAATAGCTCTTTCAGGTTCAACAATTCTTTCTAAAAGACCATTTTTTTCATATTCAGGATGTGCTTGAATAACAGGTTTTAATGTATTTAAAACCTCTGTAGCTGCCTGATGAAATTCCGGTTCATAAGGATTTCTTTCAATTATGCTTTTTAAAACATTGTCTACATACATATTTTTATCCTCCTCTTTTTTTCTCTGTAAAAAAATATCCAAATATGATATTGTTATTTTAAACAGAGTCTAAATTACTATACTCGGTTAACTTTTAAGTCATCATACCTCTATATGGTGATATTATTATAGAAAATATTTCTATACATTACAACACTAAATTAATAATTTTTTACTTTTTATAATTTTTTGTACTTTTGAGAAAATTTTTTTAATTTAATTTGTTTATTTTTTTGTTAAGGAGATAACAATGGGACAAATAAGCATTGATAACAAACCATATAATTCATTAAATGGCTTTTACAGAGAAAAATTCGGTAAAAAAGTTATAAAATTATGTATAAACGCAGGTTTTTCTTGTCCAAACAGAGACGGTACCTTAAGTTTTGGAGGATGTATATTTTGTAGCGAAGAAGGATCAGGAGATTTTGCAGGAGATATAAAAAAATCCATAAAAGAACAAATGGAAGAACAAATATCCCTTCTTTCAAACAAATGGCATGATGCAGGATATATAGCTTACTTTCAAAGCTTTACAAATACCTATGCCCCTGTTTCTGTTTTAAAAGAAAAATATGAAGAAGCTTTATCTTTTGAAGGTGTTTTGGGTATATCCATTGCGACACGCCCGGATTGTATAAATAAAGAAAT
Organism: uncultured Lachnospiraceae bacterium; assembly: GCA_944384285.1. Taxonomy (GTDB): domain Bacteria; phylum Bacillota; class Clostridia; order Lachnospirales; family Anaerotignaceae; genus CALWSX01. The sequence goes on along the minus strand of CALWSX010000034.1, from coordinate 8,932 downwards.
CGTTAAACTTCTAAAAGAATTAAACAAAAAAACATATGTCTGTGTTGAACTAGGTTTTCAAACTTCAAATGAAGAAACTGCAAAACTTATAAACCGAGGATACAAGAACAATATATATGAAAATGCTGTAACATTGCTTAGAGAGAACAACATTGATGTTGTAACGCACGTTATAATAGGATTACCTTATGAAACACATAAGGACGTATACAACACTGTTAACTATGTTTCAAGTTTAGATATACAAGGTTTAAAATTTCATCTTTTACACATACTAAAAAACACAGCTCTTGAGAAATTGTATAAAGAAAAAGGATTTCATATATATACAGAAGAGGAATACATTGAAGTTTTATGCAGGTGTGTACAAATGCTTCCAAAAAATATAGTAGTCCACCGACTTACCGGAGATGGCGACAGGAAAAAACTGGTAGAACCCCTTTGGAGTCTTGACAAAAGGAAAACATTAAATAATATACATAAATATATGAAAAAAAATAATATACTACAGGGCAGTTTAACTAAATAATAATTTGTAAATATCTAAAATCAACTATAGTAAAAAAAATTATAAAAGTGGATAGATTGGTTGATAATGTTAATAAAATATAGTTCTTATCCACATAAAAAAGCACATAAAACAGTTTATGCACAAGGTTATCCACTTTATCCACAGATTTTTTGTTAAAATTTTGACTTAATTTTTTTTAAAATGACATATTATTTTATGGTTATTTAAAAAAAATCAATTCTCTTTTTAACCAAATTTTACACTCCTTTTATAAAAAAATATATTGAAAATTTTGTATACAACTTTTTATGTTTTTTGGCTTTTAAATTAAATTTTTTAGTAAAAAAAAGGAGTTTTTATTTTAATGTCGAATATATTAAGTAACAGTCACAGAAAGACTGTTGTAATAAATAAATAGTCTTTGACTATCGGAAGGGGTTGTTTTTATGCGTTATAATTTTATAGGTAAAGATTTTGATTTCGGAGATGCGACTAAAGAAAAAGTAGCCGCTAAGTTTGACAGAATTAAAAAACTTTTCCCTGAAGATTCAACAGCAACAATCGTATTTAGCAAAGGAAAACTTGATTATCGCACAGAGGTTACCATTCCTCTCGGAAAACGTGTTTTAAGAGCAGAATCATCCGAAAAGGATTTTATGGCGTCTATAGATAAAACTGTGGATATCTTGGAAAGACAAATTGTTAATTACAAAAAACGTCTTCGTACAATCACAAGAAAACTTCCTAAATTTGCAGACGAATACGCTAATCTCCCTGTAGATGAAGCATTGATTGATGATGAAAAAGACTCTGAAATCGTAAAAGTTAAAACTTTCGAGCTCCGTCCTATGAGCCCAGAAGAAGCTGTTATGCAGCTTGAACTTATTGACCATTCTTTCTTTGTATTCTTAAATGATAAGTCAGAATGTGTAAACGTTGTATATAAACGTAAAGATGGAGAATATGGTTTACTTACTCCAGAAGCTTAAATCCTTGTTGATTGACCCCTCTAAAAGAGGGGTTCTTTTTTTATAAAGCTATAACATTGATTTACTTTTTTATTTGTGATATGTATAATGTATCTAATATTATATCGGAGGCATTTATTATGAAAGATGTTTTTATTATTTATGAATCAAAATATGGTCATTCCAAAAAATATGCTTTGGCCTTATCAGAAGCTCTTAAATGTGAAATTTCTGAAAAGAAAAAAATAGATAAAAATAAACTTCTTAATTCTGAAACTATTGTATTTTTGGGCGGACTTTATGCCGGGAAATTAAACGGTTTTGATATTATTACAAAAAATTTTGATAAGTTAAAAAACAAAAATATAATTGTTGTACCGGTGGGTCTCTTAAATCCAGATAACCCAGAAAATTTAGAACATACAAAAGAATCTGTGTGTAAAAAACTCTCTCCTGAAATAAAAGAGAAACTTACCTTTTTTTCATTAAAAGGCGGGATAGATTATTCAAAACTTGGTTTTAAAGATAAAATGATGATGTCTTTTATGTATAAGGCTCTTGCAAAAAGAGGAGTTGAAAATCTAAACGAAGACGGGAAACTTGTTATAGATACTTATGGGAAAAAATATGACGCTTTTCACCCGGAAAGTCTCAATAAAATTATAGATTATATAAACGAAAAGGATTAAAAATGAACGAAAAAATAGAAATTATAAAAATTACAGATAAAAACAGTATTTATATACCCCTTATGTGTGAATGGCTTATGAAATGGTGGGGAAATTCTGAAAATTTTTCTGAAGAAAAAATGATATATTATATAAAAAATTCTATTTCTGAAAACAGAATTCCACAAACCTTTTTAGCTTTATATAACGGCGAACCTGCCGGAATGTATCAAATATCTATGACTGATATTGATGTAAGACCGGATATATATCCATGGCTTATAAACGTTTTTGTATCAGAAAGATTTAGAGGACATGGAATTTTAAGACAGATTATAAAATCATTACATAAAAATATGGACGATTTAAAATTAGATACTATATATCTTTTTACAGAACATGAAAATCTTTATGAAAAATTTGGATTTGAATTTATTGAAAGTTTTAAAACTTACATAAAAAATGATACTGACACAGCAAGATATACAGATTAAAAAAATAAGCAAAAGAGCAGATAAAAATTATCTGCTCTTTTTTATTTAATAAAGCAAATTTTATAGAGTTTTTTTATAAAAAATAGAAAATTTTAATATTTATAAAAATTAGTTATATATATTATAAGTTTTTATAATACCAATTATAAATAATTACCAAAATTTACGTTAATTAAGAAACTAACATACGTTTTTAAACAAAATATTAATTCTAAGTTAAATCTAAAATATAACTTTTAAATAATAATAATTTTTAACAAAGTACTATATTAATATGATAATAAATTAACTAAAATTGACAGCTATTTTGAAGTATGTTAGTTTTTGCTTAAGAAATATTTCTCAAAAAATAGTAAAAGCATACTTATTTGATTAAGTTAATTAATTCTACTAAATCATAAATTGGTATGGAAAATAATTAAAGCATATAGTTTTAATTATACATATAACAAGATCTTGTATATCTGTCGGATAGTTTTGTTGGTTAATTTTATTAGTTTTTTGGAGGGATGAAATTATGAAAGGTTTTGCAATGCTTGGAATAGGAAAAACTGGTTGGATTGAAAAAGATATACCTAAATGCGGACCACTTGACGCAATAGTTAAACCTATCGCAGTTTCACCATGTACTTCAGATGTCCATACTGTTTGGGAGGGTGCTATCGGCGACAGAAAAGATATGATTTTAGGTCACGAAGCTATTGGTGAAATTGTTGAAGTTGGGTCTCTTGTAAAAGAATTTAAACCTGGTGATAAAGTAATTGTTCCTGCAATTACACCTGACTGGGGTGCAATTGAATCTCAAGCAGGATATTCAATGCATTCAAGCGGTATGCTTGCTGGTTGGAAATTCTCAAATTTCAAAGACGGTGTTTTTGGAGAATTCTTCCACGTAAATGAAGCTGACGCCAATCTTGCACTTCTTCCGGAGGGAATGGATCTTTACGCTGCTACAATGCTTTGTGATATGGTTCCTACAGGGTTCCACGGAGTTGAACTTGCTGATGTAAAATTTGGAGATGACGTTTGTGTTATCGGTATCGGACCTGTTGGTCTTATGGCTGTTGCAGGCGCTGCTTTAAGAGGTGCGGCTAACCTTTACGCTGTTGGTTCAAGACCTGTTTGTGCTCAAGTAGCAAAAGAATATGGCGCAACAGATATCATTGATTATCATACAGGTGATATTGTAGAACAAATTATGGAAAAAACAAAAGGCAAAGGCGTTGATAAAGTTATCATTGCCGGCGGAAACGTAAATACTATGCAGCAGGCTATTAAAATGGTTAAACCTGGCGGACGTATAGGTAATGTAAACTATCTCGGAAGCGGTGAATTCGTAACTGTTCCAAGAGTTGAATGGGGTTGTGGTATGGGCCACAAGACTATTGTTGGAGGTCTTATGCCTGGCGGAAGACTTCGTATGGAAAAACTTGCAGCTCTTATAACAACAGGAAGACTTGATCCTTCTAAACTTGTAACACACAGATTTAAAGGGTTTGAAAAAGTTGAAGAATCTCTTCTTCTTATGAAAGATAAACCAAAAGACATTATTAAACCAGTAGTTATTCTCTGATTTTTTAATAATAATTTAGGGTACCGATATTTTTTCGGTACCCTTTTTAAAATTCCTGTTTTAACGAAAAAGATGGCAAATTTAAAAGTTCAAGTTCTTTTTCATATAAAGATATCCTCATGGATATTACTTGCCATTCATAAAAATCAATTTCTTTTTTTGCAAGACTTCTATTTATTTTTTCATATTCTCTAAAACACTCAGCAGGTTCTAATGCTCCTTTTTTAAATAATTCACGAATAAAAAATAATCTGTCTTCTATTGAATTTGCTTCTTCTCCCCATGTAAGATAAATATCATGATGTATAAGAATTTTAAGAAGTTCTATCTTTAAAGTTTCTATAAATTCTTTGTTACTGAGTATACAAATATCAAAATTAAAAAAATACATTGTAAAGTTTTCACTTTTTATTATAAATTCATTAGTTCCTTTAAGCCCAAATAAAGCGGCAAAAGGATTTTTCATTATTTTTGTAATTTTACGTCCAAAACCTTTTGATATATTTACTTCACAAGTGTATCCTATTCTATTAAAGTGCTCGACTATTTCTGAAATTATTTCTAATTTTTTACTTTTAAAAATAACAGATAAACTTAAAGTTTTTCTTTGTAAAACAAATCTTTTAAGTGTAATAAAAGGCGCAAGTATAAACATAATTAACATTGCTCGCCCAATATAAAAGCTATAATAAAACCCATCAAGTATCAAATAAAAATAATTAATTTTTTCGTCTTTTTTCCTGTTCATTTCGGTTACAAAATACCCTACAATAACGGGCATAACAAAAATACCGAAACTTCCAAGCCAAAATGTAACCAAACTTCTTATTTCTTTATCAGGAATATAATTATAAAATGTTTGCACAACGGCAGGATATAAAGTTCCAAATACAAGAATAACCCATGCAACCGAAAGAATTGCAACAATATTTCGTTTTTTCTGTATCTCTCTAGGCATTTTCCCAAAAAATATTTCCATAGCCCAGTTAAATACAGTTATAAGTATTTTAAATATAAATCGTCCGGCAATTATGATAATTGTACTAATTAAATTCATATACTTACCTCTTTATTATAGGGTTAAAAATCACAGTATATTTTTTATATAAAACAAAAAGTATATTTTATAGCACAAAAAAACAGGCATATTAAGCCTAAAACAAACTCTGTTTTTACTATATATTATACCTTATTTTTCATATTTATAAAATATAAATATTATTAAAATTTAATTTGAATACTTAAAAAACCGATACAAGAAGTATCGGTTTAAAATTTGTCTGCCATATAATATAAATTTTTATTTCATTCCAATAAGATAAAATAAATATACTAAATACACTATTAAAAGAATAACTCCATCTTTTCTTTTAAGCATATATTTTTTCCTGCAAAGAATAAAAAGTAAAACCGCAGAAAAAATACAAACAATTCCGTCAACAATAAATTTCGATGAGAATTCAACAGGACTTATTATAGCCGTTGTTCCCAATACAAAAAGAATATTAAATATATTACTTCCTACAATGTTACCTATTGCAATATCTGCATTTCCTTTTCTTGCTGCAATTACAGAAGTAACAAGCTCCGGTAAAGATGTACCTAAAGCTACGATTGTAAGACCAATAAGTCTATCGCTCATTCCAAAAAATTTAGCAAGATTTGTTGCTGCATCAACACTTATATTACTTCCTAAAACTATGGCAGCCATACCTATTAAAGTTATTAAAATAAGAACAAGTATATTTTTACTTTTGGTTTCTGGTATATCTTCGGAAACAGTTTCCCCCGATTTTGACAAACGAATAAGATATACAAAAAAAAGAATAAATAAAATCCAAAATATAATACCTGTAATAATATCTATTTTTCCAAAAACCTTGCCATAAACCACAAGCAAAACAGAAATAAAAATAACAAAAGGCATTTCATATTTTACTGTTGGTTTTTGTACTTTAATATCTGTTATTACAGACGCAAGACCAAGTATACATAATATATTTAATATATTACTTCCCACAATATTACCTATAGCAATACCGGAAGAACCCTTTATTGCCGCACTTATACTTATAGCTGCTTCTGGAGCACTTGTCCCAAAAGCAACAATAGTAAGTCCAATTACTATTTCAGGTATATGATATTTTGATGCAATGCCTGACGCTCCATCAACAAAAAAATCTGCTCCTTTAATTAACAAAAAGAAGCCAACTACAAGCAAAAAAATGTTTTTTATAAGTTCCATTATAAATACTCCTTTTAGGATATGTTTTAATATATTTAATCTAAATATATTAAAGTATATTTATCTGTAATTTTCAAGTAAAATAAAAAATTTAGTTATATTTATTTTAGGTTTTTTAATAACAAAAAATTCAATTATATAAACTTTAAAACTAAAAAAGAGTCAAAAAATTTTTGAATACAAAATATTTTTGACTCTTTTATTTAATTACACATTATTTCACATAAAAAATTATATATTTTTTTATCCCATACGGAATTTTGTACTTCACTATTTATTTTTTCAAGTATTTCTTTATCATTTAAATTTTCAAAAGCATTTTTTAAGTAAAAGAAATAATTGCATAAAGATGTGATATTTATAAAATATTTTAAATAATCAGTTATATTATGAGGGTAATTTTTGCTTTTTAAATTTGTATGATGATACAAAACTATATTTTTTACAACCGTTTGCCTAGTATTTTTTATCATTTGATATCCTATTTCCTGATGTTTTGACATAGGGTCATATTCCGTTAAAGTTAAATCTTCTTTCATTGAAAGTTGTGCAATATCCTGAAGATATATTCCTTTTTTTAAAAGAGCTATTTCTGAGTTTTCAAGATTGGCAAAAATAGCTATTTGTTCTGCAAGCTTGGCAACTTTTTTTGCATTCATTATAAGTTTTTGATTTCTTTTTTCCAAAGCATACAATAATCCCACAAGAACTCCGTCAAAATCTTCAAAAGTGGATATTTCAGAATTTAATCTTAACAATGACTTTACTTTTGTATACAACTTTATTTTAGAACAAGGTTTTTCCAAAAAGTCATTTGATCCTGAGTCAATCGCTCTCATTCTGTATTGGTCACCGATTAATGATGTATGTATGAGAAGGGGTATTTTTGAAATTTCGGGGTTTTTTCTTATAAATTCACATAATTGAAAACCATTAATTTTTGGAAGTGTTATTTCACAAATTACTAACGAAGGAGTAAATGTTTTAACGTATTCAAGCCCTGTTTTCCCATCATTTGCATAAATAACGTCTATATTATATTGTTCCAATGTTGTTTTAACAATATTTATATGAGAATTATCACTATCAAGAACCAAAACAAGATTTTTCATAGACAGCCTCCCCTCTTTTTTGGCTGAAAACTAAAAAGACTACAGTGTTTGAAATTCAAATAATGCTAATTTTGTTCTGTTGTTAAGATTTAATTTTTTTAAAATATTGCTTATATGTGCTTTAACCGTATGTTCACTTATAAATAACTGATAAGCAATTTCTTGATTTGATAATCCAATACTAACAAGTTTTACTATTTCAAGCTCCCTTTTAGTAAGTTTGTTGAGAAGCTGCTTATCCATGGCCGGTTTATTCTTTTGAAGGGTAAGTCCTGAAAGACTGATTAGTGAAAATACTAAATTAAAAGAAAAAGATATTAATTCAACTGTTTGTAAATAATCATTTTTTAAAATTGCGTCATCTTTCTCATCTAATATATTAATACTTTTTAACATAGAATCAACAGATGTTATTACTTTTGTTTTTCCTATAAGAGCATAGAAGTTTGGAGTAGAAGAACTTTGATCCTTAAGATTAAATCCCAAAGGTACAATGCTTGAAACAAGTTGATTTGGACACGTGAAATGTACTATTGATGTAGAAAATTTATTGTGTTTTATATGATGAATAAGCCTTTTTATACAATATCTGTTATTAAATTCGTGTTCACATTTTTGAGGACATAAAAAACTTCCGCTTGAGAATATAGTGAGAGGATTCCCGTTTGTGTCAAATATTTCTATATGCATTTTAAACTGTCTTGAAAACATATCCTGCAAATTTTGAATCTCTGCTATAACTCTTACCATTGTATTCGTTTGATCCATAATTATACCTCCTATTTATATATAAGGGTCAGTATTTTTCTACTTTGGTTAATAATTCGATAGTATAGCTTAATTCATAATCAGAAATTAAATTCCTAAATCTCATAAAAAATAATACTAAATTTATAGTTTTTTTTCAATTAAATAACATAAAAATCATCTTGGATTATAAAAAATAGTCTAAAAGTATTAATCCTTGTTTAATTTGTAATTTTAAATATATTGTTAGTACTTTTGAACTAATAAAAAAATAGGACTAAAAAAGGTACAAGCCATTGTTTATTACTCTCTGAAAATTAAATAAATCAGCGAATTTTTTTAGTAAAAATTTTACCATATACTTTAACTAGCAAAAGAAATACAAAAGCTATTTTAATAAAAAAAGGAGAGTGTAAATTATGGCAAAAAACAATGTTTTAGAAATGCTTGAAACTGGAAAAACGGCAACCTGGCCTCCAACAGCGTCTGAACAAAAAGGTGAAGGTTTTATTCCTCAGGAAATACCAAGTGAACCTACAACTGACAGAACTAAAAGAATGAAAGCTCGTTTCTTGGAAGCAAAATGTAGACTTGACCCGGAACTTGCTATCTTT
>CALWSX010000033.1 GCA_944384285.1 uncultured Lachnospiraceae bacterium | reverse complement strand
AATACTCAAAGGAAGATTACCTTAATGTTATAGAAAAAATAAGAAAAGCAGTTCCTGATATTCATTTTAGTACAGACATTATGGTAGGCTTTCCTGGAGAAACAGAAGAAGACTTTTTGGAAACACTTGATGTTGTAAAAAAAGTAAGATTTTCAAATGCCTTTACATTTATATATTCAAAGAGATCTGGAACAAAGGCTGCCGAGATGGAAAATCAGGTACCTTTAGAAATTGTAAAAGATAGATTTGACAGACTTTTGAATGAAGTTAATAAAATAGTAGAAGAAATAAATGAAGAACAAGTAGGAAATGTACTTGAAGTACTTGTAGATGAAAAAAATAAACAAGAAAACGGGCTTTTAACAGGACGTGCCTTGAATAATACACTAGTGCATTTTAAAGGCGAAAAAGACCTAATAGGTAAAATAGTACCTGTTTATATAACTGAGAACAAAACATTTTATTTGATGGGAGAGAAAAGATAATATGTCAAACTTACTTGAAAGAGCAAAAGAACTTGGAGAACTTGTAAAAGAATCAGAAGAATTTAAAACACTTTTAGCTGCAAAAGAGGCTTTTGAGGCAGATGAAGAAGCTAAAAGTATTATAATTGAATACAATGATTTTCAGAAAAAATTGTATGAAAAAATGAGAGATAAAAATGCTTCTCAGGAAGAAATCGGAAAACTTAAAGAAGAAGGAGAAGCAATAAGAGTAAGAATAGAAGAAAATTCTGTTACATCAGACCTCTTGGCTGCACAGAAAGTATTTACAAATGTTTTAAACAGTGTTTATGAAACTATTCAGACAACTGTAACAGGCAGAAAAGGTTGCGGTGGAAATTGTGGAAGCTGTGGCGGATGCGAATAATTTAATAATTGTACCTATCTGCCATTTTTGGCAGATAGGTTATAATCAAAATTTTGTAGGACCCTTTACATAAAACCATTTGATTTTTGTAAAGGCTTTTTTGAGGTTAATCGGTTTTTAGTTTTTGTAGTTTAGAAGGAGAACAATATGGCAAAATTAACTCCTATGATGGAACAATATTTGGAAATAAAACAAAAATGTAAACATAGCATATTGTTTTTTAGGCTTGGGGATTTTTATGAAATGTTTTATGATGATGCACTTATTGTGTCTAAAGAACTTGGCCTTACCCTTACAGGAAAATCATGTGGTCAGGAAGAAAGAGCGCCTATGTGCGGTGTTCCTTTTCATTCTGCTGATATGTATATTTCAAAGCTTGTAAAAAAAGGATTTACAGTTGCAATATGTGAACAGGTAGAGGACCCAAAACTTGCAAAAGGTATTGTTAAAAGAGACATAATAAGAGTTGTTACACCGGGGACTTTGCTTGATAATAAAGTCCTTGATGAAACAAAAAACAATTATATAGCATGTATTTATTTTTCTAAAAACGGATTTTCTCTTTCAATATGCGATGTAACAACAGGGGAATTTTTAACAACCGAGTTTCCTCTTTTAAATGGTTTTTCCAAATTAGTTGATGAAATTGCTAAATTTAATCCGGCAGAAATAATTTGTAACGAAGAATTTAAGGAACTTGAGTCTTCTAAACAAATTGTAAACAGGTTTAATATTGATCCGTTTCCTTATGAAAAAATGTATTTTGATGTTTCATCATGTAAGAAAATAATATGCAATCATTTTAAGATACTTAATGTTGAGGGAATGGGATTAAAAGATAAAGAGCTTTCAATTTCTTCATCTGGAGCATTGTTAAATTATTTGTATGAAACACAAAAGAATGATTTAAGCCATATAATGTCTCTTAAAAATTATACAACTGATGAATATATGGTTATAGACATATATACAAACAGAAATTTAGAGCTTACAGAAACAATCAGAGAAAAAGAGAAAAAAGGTTCTCTTATTTGGGTAATAGACAAAACAAAAACAGCAATGGGTGCAAGGCTTTTAAGAAAATGGGTAAAACAGCCTTTATGTAATATAAATAAAATACAAAGCCGCCTTGATGCTGTTGAATCTTTAAAAGACGATATTTTTGTAAGAGAAGAAATAAAAGATGTCTTATCATCTATGTATGACTTTGAAAGAATTATTTCAAAAATAATTTACCAAACAGCAAATGCAAGAGATTTGATATCTTTAAAAAGCTCTATTGAAAATTTGCCTCTTTTAAAGGGAATTGTTAAAAAGATAGATAATGAAAGCTTTAAGGAAATTTATAAAAATTTTGATACACTTGAAGATATTTGTTCTCTTATAGAAAAATCTATTGTGGAGGATCCGCCTTTTACTGTAAGAGAGGGCGGAATCATAAAAGAAGGATTTAATGACCAGCTTGATATTTATTTTAAAGCAAAATCTGAAGGTAAAAATTGGATAAATGACCTTGAAGAAAAAGAAAAAGAATTAACAGGTATAAAAACGCTTAAAATTAAATTTAATAAGGTTTTTGGATATTTCATAGAAGTTACAAAATCTTTTATGGATAGTGTTCCTGAAAGATATATAAGAAAACAAACTCTTGCAAATTGTGAAAGATATACAACAACTGAGTTAAATGATATAGCGGAACTTTTGATTGATTCAGAAGAAAAAACAGTTAACCTTGAATATGATATTTTCTGTGATATAAGAAATAAAATTGCAGATGAAGTAAAAAGAATAAAAATAACAGCGGGAGTCGTATCTTTAATTGACTGTATACAGTCTCTTGCAGAAGTTGCACAAAATGAAAATTATGTTAAACCTAATCTTAACGAGGACGGTATTATAGATATTAAAGATGGAAGACACCCTGTTGTTGAAAAACTTGTAGAAACAGGATTTGTTTCAAATGATACGTATCTTGATTTAAATGAAAATAGACTTGCAATAATAACAGGTCCTAATATGGCGGGTAAGTCTACATATATGCGTCAAGTTGCGCTTATTGTCCTTATGGTGCAAATGGGAAGTTTTGTCCCGGCAAAAAGTGCAAATATAAGTATTTGCGACAGGATATTTACAAGAGTAGGAGCTTCTGATGATTTGTCAACAGGTCAGAGTACATTTATGGTTGAAATGACAGAAGTTTCAAACATTCTTAATAATGCAACTGAAAACAGCTTAATTCTTCTTGACGAAATAGGACGTGGTACAAGTACGTTTGACGGTTTATCTATTGCGTGGTCTGTTCTTGAATATATTACAGATAAAAAACAAATAGGAGCAAAAACTCTTTTTTCAACACATTATCACGAACTTACAGAGCTTGAGGGAAAACTTTCCGGTGTAAAAAACTATAGATTTTCTGTAGTTGAAAACGGGGATGATATTGTATTTTTACGTAAAGTTGAAAGAGGCGGAGCAAATAACAGTTATGGTATACAAGTTGCTAAACTTGCAGGCGTGCCTGTTAAGGTAACAAAACGTGCAAAAGCGATTTTAAAACAGTTAAACGATGCTGATGTTAACAAAAAGACAAAAAATATTGCAAAAGAATCAAAAGAACTAGCTGAAGAAGTTAAACAGATAGATCTTTTTAATACAAAAGAAAATGAAGTTATAGATGAAATAGAAAAACTTGATATAATGTCACTTTCTCCAATGGACGCTTTGCAATATCTTTTTGATTTGCAAAAAAGAATAAAGGGGCTTTAACAAAAGTGTGTTTACTAAAAGACAGGTGATAAAATGATAAAAATACTTGATGAATTAACAATAAATAAAATAGCAGCCGGAGAAGTTGTTGAAAGACCGTCATCTGTTGTTAAAGAACTTATAGAAAATTCTATTGATGCTGGTGCAACAGCCGTTACAGTAGAAATTAAAGACGGAGGCATAGCAGAAATAAGGATATCAGACAATGGAAAAGGCATAAAAAAAGAAGAAGTTAAAACTGCATTTATTCGTCATGCTACAGAAAAAATAGAAAAAATAGAGGATTTATCAGAGATTTATTCTCTTGGTTTCAGAGGCGAAGCTCTTGCAAGCATTGCATCTGTAGCAAAAGTTACTATGATAACAAAAACTTACGAAGAAAAAACAGGAACTTTAATTGAGCTTGAAGGCGGAAAAATTACAAAGTTTGAGGATATTTCATGCAGTGAGGGTACAAACATAACTGTAAGAGATATATTTTATAATGTGCCTGTAAGAAGAAAATTTTTGAAAAAACCTGCTACAGAAAGCGGTTATATATCAGATGTTGTAAATAAAATTTCTTTAAGTAATCCAAGCGTTTCATTTAAATATGTAAATAACGGTTCTCTTATGCTCCAAACAAGCGGAAATAATGATTTAAGAGCAGCTGTTATGCATATATATGGAAAAGAAATTGCAAAAAAAATGATACCTTTAGATGTTAAAAAGAATGGGTATGAATTAAAAGGTCTTATTGCACCACCAGATGTCGCAAGGGCAAACCGTACTTATGAACTTATATTTTTAAACGGAAGATTTATAAAAAATGATACAGTTTCATCTGCTTGTGAAAGTGCTTATAAAAACAGGCTTATGGTAGGAAAGTTCCCTTTTTATATTTTGAACCTTTCCATAAGTCCAAAAGAAGTTGATGTTAATGTTCATCCTACAAAACTTGAAGTAAGATTTTCCAATGAAAATTTTATATATGATTTTATATATAATGCTGTTTATTCTACATTGCAAAACAACTTGGAACCTTTAAAAGTTGAACTTAATAAACCTAAAAAACAAAATAATGAGTATAAAAATATTTCTCAAAACTCAATATTTGATGAGGATATTTTTGAAGATGTTTTTTTGGAAGAAATAAATGTTCAAAAAGAAATGGGCAACAATATTAAAGAATCTAATAAATCATCAATTAAAGAAGAAAATAACGATACTTCTTTAATAGCTGAAATTTTTGACGAGTATAATGATGAGATAATAACAAATATCCCTAGAAAAAATAATAAAAAAGCTTTGGATAAAACTTCTTCTGTTAATGAAGAAAAATCAACTTATGAAAAAAATGATGACAACAAATTAGATATTTTTCCAGCATTAAAAAAAGAAGAAAAGAAAGCATGTTTTACAGATGTTAAAATTGTTGGACAAGTTTTTAATACATATTGGATAATAGAAAAATCAAACAGTATGTATATAATAGATCAGCATGCAGCACATGAAAGAGTGTTGTATGAAAAGTTTATGAAGGATTTTAAAGAACAAAAAATTGCTTCCCAAAGACTTTTAGAGCCGTTTGTAATAAAACTTACAGATGCAGAAACAACTTTACTTGAAACAAACTTGGATTTATTTTATAAGTTTGGATATGAGTTTGAGAAATTTTTTGATAACTCTTATGCATTAAAATCTGTTCCTTATATTTTTGAAAAAGGTTCTGCGGTAGATAGTTTTGTGTCTATTTTAGATAGTCTAAACGAAAATAAATACGAAAATATAGCACAAACAAAAGAAGAATTTATAGCTACATCTGCATGTAAAGCGGCTGTTAAAGGAAATGATAAATTAAGTTTTTCAGAAGCTAAAAATCTTATAGACGAACTTTTAAAACTAGAAAATCCTTTTAATTGTCCGCATGGACGCCCAACAATAATAGAAATTACAAAATATGAAATAGAAAAAATGTTTAAACGAATAGTTTAATAAAAATTTTAAAGGATAATAATTTATGAAAAAACCACTTGTAATAATTGCAGGTCCTACAGCTTGTGGTAAAACTAAAACCTCTATAGAACTTGCAAAAAAAATTAATGGAGAAATAATTTCTGCCGATTCTATGCAGATTTATAAATATATGGATATAGGTACCGCTAAAATTACAGAAGAAGAAATGTGCGGTATAAAACACTATATGATAGACGAACTTTTACCTAGTGAGGAGTTTAATGTTGCTGTTTTCCAAAAGCTTGCAAAAAAATATATAGATGAAATTCTTTCTAAAGGTAAAATCCCTATTATAGTAGGTGGTACAGGCTTTTATATTAATGCCCTTATATATGATAATGATTTTGCAGAAGAAGATGAGGATAAATCTTTAAGAGTCGAGCTTGAAAAAACGGCTAAAGAAAAAGGGGTTACTTTTTTGCACAATTATTTAAGGGAGATTGACCCTGTTTCTGCAGAAAAGATACATGAAAATAATGTTAAAAGAGTTATAAGAGCAATAGAATTTTATAAAAATACAGGAAAAAGAATATCAGAACATAATGAGTTTGAAAAATTAAGAGAAACACCGTATGATTTATCTTTTTTTGTATTAAATATGGACAGAGAACTTTTGTATGACAGAATAAATAAAAGAGTAGACAAAATGCTTGAAGATGGCTGGCTTTTGGAAGTAAAAAAACTTTTAGAAATGGGATTTCCTATTTCTCTTACTGCTCTTAAGGCCTTGGGATATAAGGATTTAATACAGTATTTAGAAGGCGAAAAGAGCTATGAAGACGCAGTTACAAATATAAAAACAGAAACACGACATTTTGCAAAAAGACAGCTTACATGGTTCAGAAGGCAAACAGATGCCATTTGGATTGATGTAGACAAAAATACACTTGATGAGACTTTGAAAATAATGACAGATGAAATAAAAATAAGGAGTTTATGAAATGGAAAGTTTATATAATTTTTTAAAGGACGATTTTCAAATAGATAAAAAAGTCCTTGATTTTGCATTGGAAACAGAAAAAGAAATAAAAGGAACTTTTGATCAAATTGATAAAAACTCAGAATATAATCAATATAAGGTTATTTCTGCTATGCAGAAAAATAAATTAAGTGATGTACATTTTTCTGCAACAACAGGATATGGATATAATGATATAGGAAGAGATACATTGGAAAAAGTTTATGCAGATGTATTTCATGCAGAAGCAGGGCTTGTACGTCCTCAGATAATTTCAGGTACTCATGCGCTTACAGTTGCGTTAGCAGGTAACTTAAGACCGGGAGATGAGCTTCTTTCACCTGTAGGTATACCTTATGATACACTTCAGGGTGTAATAGGTATTAGACCGGAAAGAGGTTCTCTTGCTGAATATGGAGTTGTTTACAGACAGGTTGACCTTCTTCCGGACGGAAGTTTTGATTATGAAAATATTAAAAAAGCTATAAATGAAAAAACAAAACTTGTTACTATTCAAAGATCCAAAGGATATTCAACAAGACCATCTTTAACTGTAGACAGAATTAAAGAACTTATTTCTTTTGTAAAATCTGTAAAAAAAGATGTTATTTGTATGGTAGATAACTGTTATGGAGAATTTGTAGATATTATTGAGCCAACAGACGTGGGTGCTGATTTGGCAGTAGGTTCTCTTATTAAAAACCCAGGCGGTGGACTTGCGCCTGTAGGGGGATATATTGTAGGAAAAGAAGAGTATGTGGATAATGCAGCATACAGACTCACTGCGCCGGGACTTGGTAAAGAAGTTGGACCATCACTTGGAGTTATGCCGGCACTTTTTCAAGGTCTTTTCCTTGCACCTTCAGTTGTTGCTGCAAGTTTAAAATGTGCAGAATTTAATGCAAAACTTTTTGAAAAACTTGGGTTTAAATGTATTCCAGCTTCGGGAGAAAAGAGGGCAGATATTGTACAAGCTATAAATATGAATACAGCTGAAAATGTTATTGCGTATTGTCAGGGAATACAAAAAGGATCTCCTGTTGACAGCTTTGTAACACCTGTTCCTTGGGATATGCCGGGATATGACTGTCCTGTAATTATGGCAGCCGGAGCCTTTGTACAAGGTTCTTCTATTGAACTTAGTGCTGATGCTCCTATAAAACCTCCTTATACAGTTTTTATGCAAGGGGGTCTTACATGGCAGCATGCAAAACTTGGAACTCTTACAGCTCTTCAAAGCATGTATAAAAAAGGTCTTATAAAACTTTAAGGGGGGAATATATTAGTGAAAAAAATAAGTAAAAATATACTTTCTTTATTTCTGACAGTAGTATTGTTTCTTTCGGTTTTTCTTTCTTCTGTTAATTTTGTATATGCGCAAGAGCCTAACTTTACCGTAACAGCAGAAGCAGCTATTTTAATGGAAGCAGAATCAGGTAAAATTTTATATGAAAAAAATTCGACAGCAAAGATGTATCCTGCAAGTATGACAAAACTTCTTACAGCCCAGGTTTTTCTTGATAACTTTAATGAAGATGAACTTATAACAGTAGGAAGAGAAATAAACGAAGTAAGCCTTGATTCAAGTAAAGCAGGTCATACTGTAGGTGAGACCATAAGTGTAAAAAATCTTGTTAGAGGGCTTATAATTCCATCAGGAAATGACTCTGCAAATGTTGTTGCAATGGCAACAGCAAAAAAATTAACAAATAATGATTCTATTTCTTTTGAAGAAGCTGAAGAAGTTTTCTGTGAAGAAATGAATAAAAAAGCAAAAGAGCTTGGAGCAGAAAATTCACAGTTTAAAAATGCTCATGGGTATCATGATGATAACCATTATACAACTGCAAGAGATATGGCTTTAATTGCAAAGAATGCCTTAACTTATCCTGTTATTGCTGAGATTGCAAGCGAAAAATCTTATCAAGGAAAAGGTGTAGAAGGTTCTGTTGACCCTACAGCAAAAGTTAATGATTATGTATGGCGTACTCATAACTACCTTTTATCAAATGGAGAATACTATTATGAATATGCAACTGGTTTAAAAACAGGAAATACAAATGAAGCAGGACATTGTCTTGCAGCATCAGCCAGAAAAGAAAAAGAAGGAAAACAAACAGATTTAATTTGTGTACTTTTTAATTCTCCTGACCCTGGAAGATGGAATGATGCGAAAAATTTATTTGAATATGGATTCAATAATTTTGAAAATTTTACAGCCCAAAAAACAGGAGAGGCTATTGAAAAAATAGATTTATCAGGTCATAACAGACTAAATGGCGATAAAGTAGAAATAGTAACAAAAAAAGATATAACTGTTTATATTAATTCTCAGGATAAGGAAAAATTAAAAAAATCTGTTGTTTATAAAGAAGAATATATTGAGCCTAATTTAGATGAAACAGACGATGAAGTTGTTTTAAAAGCGCCAATAAGCAAAGATGAGGTTATAGGTACTCTTAATATAACTCTTGAAGGAGAAACTATTGCTACAGCAGATGTTTATACAGCAACAGATGTAGAAAAAAGTACTATTTTTAATTCTATACAATTTTTCTTTAAACACACCCTCACAATTAAAAATATAATTATATTTATTATAATAATTATTATAATTCTTTTTATAATAAAAAGGATAAATAAATATCGTTGTAGAAATAAATATAGATATAATTATAAATTAAAGGGCGGAAGAAGATGGTAATTTTATACCTTATTTTTGAATAAAATAAAATAAGAAAAATATGCAAAAGACTGAATTTCTTTCAGTCTTTTGTTAATAATTAATAAATAAAATTTAAAACTTTTTAACATATAAAATGTTTCAAATTTGTTAAATATTGCTTAGTATAAATTATTATCTTTACATATTTGAATAAATTTATTATACTATACTTGTATAACTAGATAGTTTTTAATTTACGTGTATACAAAAAAGATTATGGATAGGAAGTGATTATATTATGAAAATTGAGAAAATAAATGAAAATCAAATTAAATTTAGTGTAACTGAAGAAGATTTATCAATAAGAAATATAAAAATAGATGAGCTTTCAATTCCTTCCGATAAGATACAAAATCTTTTTAAAGAT
>CALWSX010000032.1 GCA_944384285.1 uncultured Lachnospiraceae bacterium | reverse complement strand
CAGCGCTTATAAAACTATGGAAGTTAAAAAATAGGAGGCTGGAAAGATGTTTTGGGAGAAGACATAGTTCTAACATATCATTTAGTGAAAAAAGGCCTTTCTTCCTCTTATGAGCCAAGAGCAGTAGGATATACAACTGTTCCTGATACATTAAACTCTTTTTATAATCAACGAAAAAGATGGGCTATTGGTATGATTGAAGGGTTATCATATGTTCCGCCCTGGAAACAAGGTACATTTTTCTCTCGTTACTTTACATTTGTAAACCTTTCAGTTATTTATTTGGATTTATTCCTGGAATTATTATTGCATTTTTGGGTTATTTTTACTTTGCAGGAATTCTAACATTATTTACGTTAGCAGTTTGTATAATTTTATTTCTTAGCATGTACCTATATCAAAAAAAACTAGGGATTCCTTTTAAAAATAGTATATTAGGGTTTATCTTTTTCATTTTATTTTTTCAAACAATACAAAGTACCGCCGCATTACATGGATATCTTATAAAACTATTTAATAAAAGGAGCGAGTGGAAATGAAACAAAAAAATATATTATTTGGAATAATAATCGGGCTAATAATTCTATCAATAGTTATATTTATGGTTACAAAAATTCATCTTTTTTAGTATAGTATAATAACTATTTCAATTATTTATAAAATAAATAAGCAATGTGAAAAAATCACATTGCTTATTTTACCGTTCGTTTTAAAATATTTTATATTATTAAATTTTAGGGTAAGTAATTATATATTATTTAACACTATTTGAAGAGTTTATAAATTATACTAATATGGGAAAGTTTTTCTGCATAAAAAAGTATCTTTATTTTATTAATTTCTGTAAAGCTTTAATTTAAAATTTTAAAATTATTGGATTCCTCTATCTGCCATAAATTTTTCTAAGGATTCTTTAGCTGCTGCTTTTTGAAGTTCTGTAGGTTCTGCTGCTCTCTGATACTGTGTTAAATATACAAGAAGACCTCTCATAGCTGTAAGGCGGTTTCCTGCCTCGTCCCAACAAAGTGAAGATTCAGAATCTGCAACTTCATCAGTTACTTCTTCACCTCTTGTTGCTGGTAAACAGTGTAAGAATTTACATCCAATATTTCCTAATGACATTAAATCACGGTTTACCTGATAATCTCCAAATACACGTACACGTTCTTCTTTTGGCATTTCACTTTCATATAAGCCATACCAAACATCTGTATAGATAAAATCAGCGCCTCTAACTGCTTCTCTGTCATCTGTGCTTAAGAATGTGCCTCCATATTCTTCACAGTTCTTTTTAATTTTTTCAAGACAAGCTGCACTTGGGCTATCCTGAAGCTGATGACCTTTTGGACCATAGTGTACAAAATTCATACCACATTTTGTTGTAATCATTGCAAGCGAAGCACATACCTGTGTAGCGTCTCCTACAAATACAACTTTACAATCTTCTAATCTTTTTCCTCTTGGAAGATTTTCTACGATTGTACACATATCCCCTATTTCCTGTGTTGGGTGATTATAATCTGACATAGCATTCATTACAGGAATAGAACATGATTTTGCAAGTTCAACAACTGTATTATGTTCAATAACACGAGCCATAACAACATCTATTAACTGCGATAATACTTTTCCTGTATCTCCTATTGTTTCATGTCCGCCTAACTGAATCATACCAGGTCCAAGATACTGAGCATGTCCGCCTAATTGTTCCATAGCTGTTTCAAAAGATACACGAGTTCTTGTTGATGATTGCTGGAAAATCATTCCGAGAGTTTTTCCTTTTAATAATGGTGGATTATATCCTGCTTTAATACTTTTTTTAATCTCAAGAGACAAATAAATGATATCAAGAATCTCTTTTTGTGTAAAATCCTGTGTATCAATAAAATGTCTTACTCCGTTTGCGTACATAAATTTATCCTCCTTTATCATGATATATTAATTATTTTGATTCATAAGCAATTTTTCCATTCACAATTGTCATTTCTACTTTAAAGTTAACTATATCTTCAGGTTCTAAGTATGGGTCTCGGTCAAGCACTGTAAAATCCGCATATTTACCAACTTCAGTACTTCCTCTTTCATTTTCTTCAAAAGCCGCATATGCACAATTTAATGTATAACATTTAAGAGCTTCTGTAACACTCATACTTCTGCCCGGTTTTGTGCTGTTAACAAGTGCATAAATTCCGGAGAGAGGATTTAATCCATTTACAGGTGCATCAGAACCGCCTGCAAATACTAATCCTGAATCTATCCAAGTTTTATAACATTCCATACGTTCTGTACGCTCTTTTCCAAAATACTCTAAAAGATGTCCACCTGGCACGTCAAATAAATATGTATATTCAGGCTGTGCTGAAACAACAATTCCTAACTCTGCTGCCTTTTTAATTTGTTCATCTGTTGGAAGTGTAAAATGTTCTATTCTATGGCGAAGTTTTTTATCTCCTTGTTCTTTAATTACTTGTTCGTAGATAGAAAGTATTTGATCAATAGCACGATCTCCCATTGCATGAAAACTGCATTGCTTTCCGTCAGTATGTGCTTTAGATACAAGTGAATAAACTTCTTCATCTGAATGATATAATAACCCTCTTGTTTCTGGTTTGTTATTATAAGGTTCATAAAGCGCCATTGTCCATTGTACATCTGCCCCATCTAAAGTCAAACATCCACCATGTCTAGGCAAATTAAATTCTTTGGCAGCTTCATAGTCCCAAATTTGTGGATACAATATCATATGAATTGGGAGAGAATCAAGCTTTCTTTGCCAAATACGAATATCTTTATTGCTTTTAGTCGTTTGTCCTTCCAGAGCATGAACAGTTGTAATCCCAAGACTTAATGCCTGGTTAACAAAATTATCCATCATTTCTTCTAATTTTTCATTATCAATCTGTTCAAGCATTCCCATTAAAGCTATAAAATGAGCAGTATCTGAAGAAAGAATACCCGTTTCATAATTGACACCTTCAATATTTTTTGGGAAATCCAAAGAATTTAAAGCCTCTGTATTTAATGTTGACCCATGCATATCAACATTAATTATCATTATCTTTTTGCCATTTGATATTTTATCAAGATCTTCTTTTGTAACCAATATACCTTTTTCCATCATCATAGGAAGATATCCATAAGCTAAAACCAAGTCCTCTTTTGTTGAATTACATCTCTCTGCAACTATGTCAAGAACTTTTTTTGCAGAAGTTGCTTCTAAAAGGTTTGCAGAACTACCAAGAATCCCAGTCCATGCAGCGTGTACATGAGAATCAATTAATCCTGTTGTAACAATCTTATCAGTTAAATCTAAAATTTTTTTCCCTTCTGGCACTGATGTTTCATTACCAATAGCCGCAATTTTATCTCCATTAATAGCTACCCATGTAGCTATAGGATTTTTTTCATCCATAGTAATAATTTTTTTGGCAGTAATAACAAGATCAAAACTCAACTCATTTGCCCCCTTATCTATACTGTTTAATATATTATAATTAAAAATTTTATACTTTCATTCTTCGCATATCTTTAAGCACTAATACAAAAGCAATTATAAATGCAATTGCATCTGCTATTAATTGACTGCACCATACACCCATAATTCCAAACATATTGAAAAGTATAAACATAAAAGGAATTGCAAGTATATATCTGCTTGTCCCCATCAGCACAGATTTTTTTATTTTCTCTATTGCCTGATAATAACATGAGATAAAGTATGCAGTAAATCCAAGACAACTTAATCCAGTATAAACACGAATTACTAAAGAACCCGTTTCAATAAGCTGTTCATCTCCAACTGCAAAAATTTTTATTATAGATGGTGCAAAAATTAATACAAGAACATTTAACGCAATTAATACTACCATATGAATACCAATTGATGTTTTTAAAAGTTCAAGTAATCTATCACGACGTTTTGCACCATAATTGTAACTTGCTATAGGTTGCATACCATTTGACATTGTTTGAGTAAAAATAAGTATTGTATATACAATATATGAATTAAGTACACCAAAAGCTGCTAAATGTATTCCTGATTCGTCTGTTCCAAGTAAATTATTAACAACTAATGTATAGATAAAATAAATTAACTGATACGCAATATATGGAAATGCAATTTTTAAAGACCCAAAAACCATTGAAAAATCTATTTTTAAATCCGAAAAATGAATTTTAAATAAAGTACTTTTGCTGAATAAGAAGTAGAAAATTGCCAAAAAGCTGAGGCCTAATGTACATCCATAATAAATACCTGCACCTAAAATTCCAATTTTAAGCACCATTACGCTATAATATAAAATAGCAAGAGCAGCTAAAGATGCAGCACCCATTGCAAAAGAAGCGATACCTGGTTTTTCATCTACACGAAGTACAGCTCCGATAACTTGTCCTAATACACAAAATGGTAATCCTATCATAAATGTTTTTATGAAAATTACACATTCTCCTATTAACGATTCAGGGGATCCAAAAGCAATGGCAATTGCCTCCGCATTAATATAAACAAGAGCTGAAAAAATTATCATTATAATTGCAGTAAACCAAAATACTGTTGAAAAGCATTTTCTTGCTCCTTCTTTATCACCATCACCCAGTTTAATTGCCGCTAAACTACTGACACCCAATCCAATTCCTGTACCTAAAGCCAAATTAAGTGTTTCTAATGGCATAACAATTGAAATTGTAGCAAGACCTGAACGTCCTAAGGCATTACCAATAATAATACCTTCACAAATTACCATTATTGCCTGTGCAAGCATTCCCCAAAATGTTACAATACTATAATGAACAAATAAAGATTTTATATCTTTGGTTCCAAGTTCTCTTTCACTGTCATTAATATCATTTGTTTTATTGTTATCTACTAAAATTTTTTCATCTTCCATAGGCTCATATCCTTTCTATTTTTTCACATTCGGATCTGGCTGTTGGAGAGCCATGCAATGAATATTTCCTCCACAAAGTGACCATTCTCTTGTCCAAATTTTAATAATTTCTCTTTCTGGCATAAGTTCTGCAAAAAGATCACATGCTACCTGATCCATAGGGTCTCCAAATTGAGGAACAAGAAGCGCATTATTCATAAAATATGAGTTAATATATGTAACTGCTAATGGAAGACCTGCTTCACGTGTAGCTGCTGATTCACAAATATCAATACCTGCATTTTCTTCTTCTGTGATATAAAGTATTTCTGGAATAGGAATTTTGTGAATTTCAAATTTACGTCCTTTTGCATCAGTTTCCTGGCTTAAAATGTCATAAGCTTCTTTTAATGGTTTATACTGTGGATTATTAACATCGTCTGTCCATGAAAGAGCAATTACACCAGGTCTTACAAAGAAACATACATCATCTATATGACCATCTGTTTCATCAAATGCCATACCATCTTTTAACCATATAATTTTTTCAAGGTTCATGTATTCTTTTAAATATTCTTCTACTTCTTCTTTTGTTAAGTGAGGATTTCTATTATGATTTAAAACACTGTTTTCTGTAATAATCAATGTTCCTTCGCCATCAATCTGTGTAGCTCCTCCCTCAAGAACCATACCTCTTGCATCATAACGATCTAAATTTTCTAAATCCAAAAGTTTTGTTGAAAATTCAGCGTCACGTTTCCAAGGGAAATAAAGGCCGCCTTCTAAACCACCGTAAGCATTCCAACCCCATGTAACACCACGCATTTCTCCTTTATCATTAATTACAAAAAAAGGACCTTTGTCCTGTGCCCAAGCATCATCTACAGTCATTTCTATAACTCTTACCTCTTCTGGAAGCCTTGCTCTTGCATTTTCATATTGATCTGCTGAACAAAATACTGTAAGTTTATCATGTTTTATAATTTCTTTAGCTACATCAACTAATACCTGTTGAGCAGGCTTTCCGCCATTTCTCCAGGTATCTGTTCTCTCAGGCCAAATTAAAAAATCTTGTTTCCTTGGTTCAAATTCTCCTGGCATACGAAAACCATCTTTTTTAGGTGTACTATTAATTGTTTTCATAAAATCTTCCTCCTTATTTTTGATGTTTATTGATGTATTTCTTAAGCTAAGTATAGTATTCTTTAATATGCCAAACAATTACCGTGAAGTTGCAAAGTTAAAAATAAACCTATACTACTACTTTTTAGGTATAATAACTACTACTTTTTAAGTATCTAAACTACTACTTTTATTTTTCAAATTGACAAATTTCTGCTTATTACACTGCAAAAAGTGGTTTTAATTGCATTTAATATATATTTATGTTAGTATTAGAATATTTAAAGAGATTGGAGGATGATAGAATGTTCTATTTGACTAATAAAGAATGGAAAAAGATAGATGATTGTATTTTTGCCATATATAACACTAAAGAATTAGAACTTATGCAACATAAAGTTATGCAAATCCTCTCCGATCTTATTCCCCATCATAAATCATTTTTTGATTTATGTTATAATAATGGAGAAAGGTTTTATTTTTTTCGACCCATTTCTCTAAATATGACTGAAGAACAAATTACAACTTATTATGAACAATACTAATACAGTGATTATATAGCCTGGACTTTTAACTCAGATTCTCCTCTTGTATATCAAGATACAGATATAGTTGATTCCACTATCAGAAAAAACTCTACTATATATAAAAAATGGATGATTCCTATGGGTGTTTGCTATAGCATGGGGTGTACAATTGTTTCAAATCACATAATGTTTGGATCTATTACATTGTTCCGTAATGATAACAATGGTAGATTTGAAGAAAAAGAACTGGATATTCTTCGCATTATAAACAGACATCTTTCTGCCAATTTTTCTTCGCGTTTTCCATATGGTATAAAAAAAGAATCTATTAATAATAAAAATGATATTATAAAAAAATACGGATTAACCAAAAGAGAATCTGAAATAGTTGAAGAAATTATTTTAGGTAAAAATAATTTGGAAATAGGTAAAAAACTTTATATATCAGAAAATACAGTAAAAAAACATATAAATAATCTATATAAAAAAATAGGAATTACTACTCGTTCTCAATTAATGACTATTTATTATAATAATATTCCTTCATTAGATTATATGATTGATAAAACAGAAGACAAATCTTAAAAATTAATTAATAATTAGTATATAATTTTATAAAAACTCTGTTTTTATTGTAATTTTATAATAATATTAATATAAACCTAAAAGTTATATCTGTTTTTAAGGAGGGAATATTAATATGAAAAAATATAATATTGTTTCATTTTTACTGTGCTTTAGTTTGCTGTTCTCTAATTTTTCGGTACAAGCTGCAACTATAACCGGTCAAGTTCTAAACACAGACATTGTTACTTACATTAATGACTTACCTATTAAATCATATAATGTTAATGATAAAACAGCCATCATTGCTGAAGATTTACAAAAATACGGCTTTACCGTAAATTATAACACTGATATACGTGTATTGGATATAGACTACCTTGATAATAATAAACCAATTACAGCAAATTATATACCTGAAAAAAATACAAAGCCTATTGGTTCTTTTGTTGCAAATGTTTATCAAACAGATATAGTAACAAATGTTCAAGGTGAAAAAGTACCATCATTTAATATTGGTGGCGAAACTCTTATATTTGTTGAATCTTTAAAAACTCTCGGTGATGTTAACTGGTATCCTGAAGAAAGAAAAGTTAAGTTTTCTTATGTTCCAAACTGGGAGTATTTAGTACCTTATGACGTTGAATCTGATAGAAGTAGAAAT
This sequence comes from uncultured Lachnospiraceae bacterium, assembly GCA_944384285.1. Lineage (GTDB taxonomy): Bacteria > Bacillota > Clostridia > Lachnospirales > Anaerotignaceae > CALWSX01. Next base: position 785 of record CALWSX010000032.1, on the reverse strand, counting down.
ATTTCCGATTTTAATATTACACTTACAAAAAATGCCGATGGAAAATTTGATATAACAGGTAAAAATTATGAATACCTTTACAATTTTAAAATTTCCGGAGGCAGAGATAAACTTAAATTTGGATTTTCAATTTATATGGATGTATCAGAACAAACATCAGAATTATCTAAATTATTTAGCCCAATGTTAAATTGGGACAAAGGAGAATTTATAAAAGAAGATACATCATTTGCAAATCAACATATGAAAGTCTATATAAATGGCGAGCTTATACCTATTACTTATGTTGAGGGAAGTGCCGGAAATGGTCATACAGACTATATCTTTACATTAGATAAAGAAATTATAAATTTAAATGATATTAAAACTATTCAAATTGAATGTAAATAAATTAAATATTTAAAGCCATCAGTTTAACTGATGGCTATTTTTATAAAAAAACCTCCGGAATTTTATCCGGAGGTTAAATTTTTAAGCTTTTGTTTCTTCAGTTTTTATTTCTTTATTTTCTGTAGACACTTCAATTTTTGGTTCCGAAGCTTTAACTTCTTTTGGTTCTTCTGAAGTTTCTTTGTTTGGAACTGCTTTTTTAGGTGTAGGCAAAGGTCTATCAAATTTTATTATACCTTTTGGACATTTCTTTGCACAAAGCCCACAGTTTTTACAAAGTGAATAGTTTATTACAGCAAGATTATTTATAACTCTAATTGCTTCAAAAGGACATGCTTTTTCACACATTTTACATCCAATACAACCTACAGAACAATTTTGCATAACTGTTCTTC
>CALWSX010000031.1 GCA_944384285.1 uncultured Lachnospiraceae bacterium | reverse complement strand
ATTCCCTTCTCTTTCCTTAGGAATGTTTATTACAGTTATCGTAAAATATATAAAATACGGGAAATATTATTTTAGAGCATCTGAAAAAAGAACCTCCTTTAACAGAAAGCACATGAAAAATATAATCACAAAAAAATAAAGTTTTTATTTGATACTTACAGGAGAAAAACAATGAATGAAAAAGATATATTTATTCTTGCAATAGAAAGTTCTTGTGACGAAACCGCTGCATCTGTAGTTAAAAATGGTCGAGAAGTATTATCAAACGTAATTTCATCTCAGATTGATTTGCATACACTTTATGGTGGTGTAGTCCCAGAAATTGCTTCAAGAAAGCATATCGAAAATATTGACTGGGTTATTAAAAAAGCCTTATCTGATGCCAATATGAAAAAAGAAGATATTACAGCCATTGCTGTAACTTATGGTCCTGGTCTTGTAGGTGCCCTTCTTGTCGGACTTTCAGAAGCGAAGGCTCTCGCCTATGCCCTTAAAAAACCTTTGATAGGTGTTCATCATATAGAAGGACATATTGCCGCAAACTATATAGAAGATATAAATTTTAAACCTCCTTTTGTTGCCATGGTAGCTTCTGGAGGACACAGTCATTTAGTTTATGTATCTGACTACGGAAAATTTGAAATTATGGGAAAAACAAGAGATGATGCTGCCGGAGAAGCTTTTGATAAGGTTGCAAGAGCTATAGGTATGGGTTATCCTGGTGGTCCTAAAATTGATAAAGCCGCTAAGCTTGGTAATGAAAATGCGATTGAGTTTCCAGAGCCATGTCTTAAAGAAAACAGTTTTGACTTTAGTTTCAGTGGGTTAAAATCTGCTGTTTTAAATTATCTTAACAAAAACCAAATGCAAAATATAGAAATTAACGAAAATGACGTCGCTGCAAGTTTTCAAAAATCTGTTGTTGATGTTCTTGTTACTAAAACTATAAATGCAGCAAAAGAAAAAGGAATTAAAAAAGTTGCACTTGCAGGTGGAGTAGCTTCAAATTCGGCTTTAAGAAAACGTCTTAAGGAAGAATGTGAAAAAGAAGGATTTACACTTAATATTCCTTCCCCTATTCTTTGTACAGATAACGCTGCTATGATAGGTTCAGCTGCATATTATGAATATATTAACGGTGTAACACATGATCTTTCATTAAATGCAATACCAGGTCTTAAGTTAGGAGAAAAATAAATTGAAAATGACAAAAAAATGTTTTAGACTTAAAAGCTTATTATTTTATATTTTAATACTTTCAACATTCTTACTTGCTTCTTGTACATCATCTACAGAAACAAAAGAAAATATAAACAGTACAGAAATAAACAACGAAGTAGATGAAAATACAAATCCTGACCTCCAGGCAGCAGAGTTTATTCGAGCTGTTGACGGAGATACAATTAAAGTAAACATTGATGGAGAAGAGTTTACAGTAAGAATGATAGGTATTGACACACCTGAAAGTGTTCATCCTGATAAAGAAAAAAATAATGAATTTGGGGAAATGGCAAGCAAATTTACTAAAAGCATGTTTTCCGAAAACCAAACAATATACCTTGAAAAAGATGTGTCTGATACAGATAAATATGGACGTCTTTTAAGATATGTTTGGCTTTCCCCTTCTGATAATCTTAATGATGGAACCGAAATAGAAGAAAAAATGTATAACGCTGTATGTGTGAAGGAAGGCTTTGCAAAATCTGTAAGGTATGGGAAAGACACAAAACATGCAGACACATTTGATAAACTTGAAAAAAATGCCTATGAAAACCAAAAAGGTCTTTGGGGCATTACTGATAGCACTTTTTCACAAGAAATAAAAGAAGAACCTTCTGAAAGTTCATACATAGGAAATTCAAACAGCAAAAAATTTCATAAAATAACTTGTGGTGGTCTTCCAAGTGAAAAAAACAGAGTATATTTTTCATCAAGAGAAGAAGCCATTGAAAATGGTTTTTCTCCATGTAAAACTTGTAATCCTTAAATTTATCCCAAACTATTTGTTTGGGATTTTTTAATTTATTTTTATAAAATTATTATTAATAAATAATCATAAAGATAGTAATTATTTTATTATTATTTATTAATATCATAAAATCTATATATTAAATATATAAAAATACGTTTTTTTAAACAATCCATTTAGATAAAGTTTTTTCATCTAAATCTTTGAACCATAAAAGTTTCACACTGTAAACCAAAAAAGTGTTTACCAAATTAAATTTTGGTGATAAAATAAACAAGTATAATAAAAAAGGAGGTAACTTTATGGCGAAATATACTCCAAAAGAAAAAAATTATGAATTATATGAAGCAATTTTACAGTTAAAAGATTTGGATGAATGTTGCGAATTTTTTGATGATCTATGTGCAGTTACTGAACTTCGTGCAATGGAACAACGCTATGAAGTTGCTTCTATGCTTTTAGACAACAAAGTATATATGGAAATTATGGAAAAAAGTAACGCAAGCTCCGCTACTATAAGCCGAGTAAATCGTATGCTTAATTATGGTACCGGTCGTCTTCCGGAAATAATTGAAAGAACCAAAAATCTACATAAAAAATCAGATACAGAATAAACCCCCTTTAGCCTTAAAAAGCTAATTTAGGTAAGAAAGGAATGAAATATAAATGAAAACTCTTATGTTAGGTAATAAAGCCTTAGCAAGAGGGCTTTACGAAGCCGGATGCAGTATCGTTTCAAGTTACCCTGGAACACCTAGTACAGAAGTAACTGAAGAAGCTGCTAAATATGATGAAATTTATTGTGAATGGGCTCCAAATGAAAAAGTAGCTATGGAAGTAGCTTTTGGTGCAAGTCTTGCCGGAAAAAGAAGCTTTTGCGGTATGAAACACGTAGGCTTAAACGTTGCAGCTGACCCTCTTTTTACATGCTCATACACAGGCGTAAACGGTGGTATGGTAATTTGTGTGGCTGACGATGCAGGTATGCATTCTTCACAAAATGAACAGGACTCAAGACATTATGCTATCGCTGCTAAAGTACCTATGTTAGAACCTTCTGATTCTTCCGAAACACTCGAATTTACTAAACGTGCTTTTGAACTTTCAGAAAAATTTGATACACCTGTTATTATTAAAATGTGTACTCGTATTGCTCATTCTCAAAGCGTTGTTGAAACTTCAGAACGTATTAATATCGAACCTAAAAAATACGAAAAAAATGCTCCTAAATACGTTATGATGCCAGGTTATGCAAAACTTCGTCATCCATTCGTTGAAAAAAGAACTGAAGCTTTAACTGAATATGCTGAAAACTGTTATTTTAACCGTGTAGAAATGGCAAGCACAAAAATAGGTGTTATTACTTCATCTACAAGCTATCAGTATGTAAAAGAAGTTTTTGGTGAAAACGCAAGTATTTTAAAATTAGGTATGATTAATCCTTTGCCTAAAAACCTCATTTTAGATTTTGCTAAAAAAGTAGACAAACTCATAATAATTGAAGAACTTGACCCTATTATTGAAACTCATTGCCGTGCACTTGGACTTGATGTCACAGGTAAAGACGTTATGCCTATTGAAGGAGAATTTTCTCAAAGCTTAATTGCTGAAAAACTCGGACTTTCTGTTCCTACAGGGAAAAAATTAGAAGAAAATCTTCCAATTCGCCCTCCTGTTATGTGTGCCGGCTGTCCTCACAGAGGAATCTTCTTTACACTCTCTAAAAATAAATGTACAGTTCTTGGCGATATTGGTTGTTATACATTAGGTGCAGTTGCTCCTTTAAACGCTATGGATATGACACTTTGTATGGGTGCATCAATAAGCGCTGTTCATGGTTTTAATAAAGCAAATGGTCCTGAAAGTCAGAATAAAACTGTTGCAGTTATAGGTGACTCAACTTTTATGCACTCTGGTATGACAGGACTTGCAAATATCGCATACAACCAGAGTAATTCAACTGTAATCATACTTGATAACTCAATAACAGGTATGACAGGTCATCAGCAAAACCCTACTACAGGATACAATATTAAAGGAGATCCTGCCGGAAAAATAGATCTTGAAACTTTATGCCGTGCTATTGGTTTTAACCGTGTTCGTGTTGTAGACCCATATAACCTTGCTGAATGTGATGCTGTTTTAAAAGAAGAACTTGCAGCAGATGAACCTTCTGTTATTATAAGCCGTCGTCCTTGTGTTCTTTTAAAATATGTAAAAATAAAACCTGCTCTTAAATTAGATGAAAATAAATGTATAGGATGTAAGTCATGTATGCGTCTTGGCTGTCCTGCAATTAGTTTCAAAAATAAAAAAATACATATTGATTCTACACTCTGCGTAGGTTGTGGAGTTTGCCAGCAGCTTTGTAAATTTGACGCTTTAAAAGTACAGGAGGGTTGATTATGACTAAAAACATTATGATTGTTGGTGTTGGCGGTCAGGGCTCTCTGCTCGCCAGCAAATTATTGGGACACCTTCTTCTTACAGAAGGATATGACGTAAAAGTTTCTGAAGTTCATGGTATGAGCCAAAGAGGCGGAAGTGTTGTTACTTATGTTCGTTTTGGTGAAAAAGTATATTCCCCTATTATTGATAAAGGAGAAGCTGATTTTATAGTATCATTTGAAAAACTTGAGGCTGCTCGTTGGATTGAATATCTTAAACCAGATGGACGAATTGTTGTAAATACTCAGGAAATTGACCCTATGCCTGTTATAATCGGTTCAGCATCATATCCTGAAAATCTTATTGATAAAATGGAAAACCTCGATATTAAAGTTGACGCTATGGACTGTCTTTCTTTAGCAGAACAGGCAGGCTCTGCTAAAGCTGTTAATATTGTACTTATGGGACGTCTTTCAAAATATTTTGATATCTCAGAAGAAGCTTGGAAAAATGCTATTCGTGCATGTGTACCTGCTAAATTTGTCGAAATTAATCTTAAAGCATTTGACCTTGGTCGTGGAAACATCTAATATTAAGGGAATTGAAAAATCAATACCCTTATAAAAAACGATAAACTTTTTATTTTAAATTAAAAAAAGACATCTTTTAAAGATGTCTTTTTCTTTCTATAAAATCTATAAAATTTTATTTATATTCTTTTGCAAGAGCTTCAAAAGCTACTAATGATCTTTCTATTCTTTCTGTAGGTACACAATAAGAAATTCTTGTATGACCTGGACAGCCAAAACCTGTTCCAGGAACTATTAAAAGATTGTATTTCTTAGCTTTTTCACAAAATGCAATATCATTTTCTTCCAAAGTTCTTGGGAACATATAGAAAGTTCCGCCTGGTTCTACTACATGATATCCCATCTCTCTAAGAGCTTTTAAGAGGATATTTTTATTTGTTTCGTAGATAGAAATATCCGCTGTTTTTGAGGCACATGCTGCACAAATATGCTGGAACATACTAGGTGCACATACATAACCTAAAGAACGTCCTGCACCTGCAACAGCTGCATAAACCATTTTTGAGTCCTCTACTTCATCAGGGATAAGAACATATCCAAGACGTTCACCAGGAAGTGAAAGAGATTTTGACCATGAATAGCATACTATTGTATTGTTATAGTATTTAGGAAGAAATGGTACTTTAGTTCCTGAAAATACGATTTCTCTGTATGGTTCATCAGAAATTAAATAAATAGGATTTCCATATTCTTCTGATTTACGTTTAAGTATTTCTGCAAGTTTTTTAATAGTATCTTCTGAATAAACTACACCTGAAGGATTATTTGGAGAATTAACTATAACACCTTTTGTGTGTTTTGTTATTGCTTTTTCAAATTTATCAAAATCTATCTGGAAAGCTTCTGTATCAGCAGGTATTAAAACCATTTTAGCACCGGCGCCTTCAATAAACACCTTATATTCTGGGAAATATGGTGCAAAAACTATAAATTCGTCCATAGGGCATGTCATACCATTAAAACAACAACATAATGCTGCAGCCGCCCCTGTTGTCAAATAAAGGTTATCTTGTGTATATTTAGTACCAAAACGCAAATTTAAAGAATCTGCAATAGTTTTTCTTACATTTGCATCTCCCTGTGCGCTTGTATATCCATGAAGAACAACTGGGTCCATAGTTTTAATCAAATTTAAAGCAGTTTCAGTAACACATGAAGGAGCCGGAACGCTTGGATTACCAATAGAAAAATCAAATACGTTTTCAGCACCTACTTCTGCGGCACGCATTTTTCCAAATTCAAAAAGTTCACGAATTACTGAACGCTGAGTCCCAAGGCCTATCATTCTTTCATTTAACATATAATAAACAACTCCTTCTGCTATATATTTTCATATAAAAACAATAAGTCAAATTGTAAAATATGTCAACAATAAAAAAGATGTATTAAAACTTTTTTTATTGTTGACTTTTCAAAATAAATGTGCTATCCTTAGTTTCAAGCAATTACTTTAACGGTTTAAAGAGGCAGAGATTACGACTAAATTTAAATTGCATAACAAAATAGAAAGAGAGGGATTTTTATGCCTGTTACCGATTTACTTGAAAGAAACTGTAAACTTTACGGAGATGAAGTGGCTTTAATTGAATTAAACCCAACTATGCCTGACACAAGAAGAACTACTTGGAAAGAGTATGACCTTATGCAGCCTACTTCATCTGAACCATATCGAAGAGAAATTACATGGAGTGTTTTTGACGAAAAAGCAAACCGTGTTGCTAATATGCTCTTAAATCGTGGTGTAAAAAAAGGTGATAAAGTAGCTATTCTTATGTTCAACTGTCTTGAATGGCTCCCTATCTATTTTGGCATTTTAAAAACTGGCGCTATCGCTGTACCTTTTAATTTCCGTTTTTCATCAGAAGAAATTTTGTATTGTGCTGAATTAGCAGAAGTTGATGTACTTCTTTTCGGTCCTGAATTTATTGGACGTTTAGAAGCTATTGCAGACAAACTTTGCAGACATCGTCTTCTTATATTCTTTGGTGACAACTGCCCTACTTTTGCAGAAAGTTACCATTCTTTAGTATCTGATTGTTCAAGCAGAGCTCCATTAGTTCGTATTGAAGATGAAGATGACGCGGCTATTTACTTTTCATCAGGTACAACAGGATTTCCTAAAGCCATTTTACATAGTCACACAAGCTTGCTTCAAGCAGCTCAGATGGAACAAAAACACCACGAAACAGGAAGAGAAGATACATTCCTTTGTATACCACCTCTTTACCACACAGGAGCAAAATTCCACTGGATGGGAAGTCTTATCGCAGGAAGCAAAGCAGTACTTTTAAAAGGAACAACGCCGGAAATTATATTAAATGCTGTTTCACAAGAACGCTGTACTATAGTTTGGCTTTTAGTGCCTTGGGCACAGGATATACTTGATGCGCTTGACAGAGGCGATATTAAATTATCTGATTACCATTTAGATCAATGGCGTCTTATGCATATAGGTGCTCAGCCTGTTCCACCTTCTATGATTCATCGTTGGAAAGAATATTTCCCACATCATCAATATGATACAAACTATGGTCTTTCCGAATCAACTGGCCCTGGCTGTGTTCATCTTGGAATGGAAAATATACATAAAGTCGGAGCTATCGGAATACCTGGATACCGTTGGGAATGTAAAATTGTTGATGAAAACGGTAAAACTGTACCTCAGGGAGAAGTTGGCGAACTTTGTGTAAAAGGTCCTGGTCTTATGAAATGTTACTACAATGATCCAAAAGCAACAAGCGAAACATTAAAAGATGGTTGGCTTTTCACAGGTGATATGGCTATGCAAGATGAAGATGGATTTATATTCCTTGTAGACCGTAAAAAAGACGTTATTGTCAGCGGTGGCGAAAATATTTACCCTGTTCAGATTGAAGACTTCCTTAGAAAATGCAATAAAATTAAAGATGCCGCTGTAATCGGTCTTCCTGATAAAAGACTTGGTGAAATTACAGGTGCTATTATTGAAATTAAAGATGGTATGACCTGTACAGAAGAAGAAATCAGAGATTTTTGTCTTGATCTTCCTCGTTACAAACGACCAAAAACTATCATATTTGCAGAAATCCCTAGAAACTCAACTGGTAAAATTGAAAAACCTAAACTTAGAAAAATGTATGGTGCAGAACACCTTGTTGCCCAGCAAAATAGAGCTTAAAATTTATCTCCTTGCTTTTATGCAAGGAGTTTTTTTACATATTAAAATCTTATAATAATCTATAAAAAAGCGTACCGTTTCCGGTACGCTAAAATTATTTTTTAATTAGTTATTTTTAATAGCTGCCTGAGCTGCTGCAAGTCTTGCAATAGGAACTCTATAAGGTGAACATGATACATAATCAAGTCCTAAAATATGGCAGAATTCAATTGATGAAGGGTCTCCGCCGTGTTCACCACAAATTCCTAAGTGAATGTCAGGACGTACTGGTTTTGCTTTTGATACAGCAATCTGCATAAGCTGGCCTACACCTGTTCTGTCAAGTCTTGCTGTTGGGTCTACTTCATAGATATTTTTGTCAATATAGTCTGCAAGGATTTTTCCTGCATCATCTCTTGATAAACCAAATGTAAGCTGTGTAAGGTCGTTTGTACCGAATGAGAAAAATTCAGCTTCTTCTGCAATACAATCAGCTGTAAGAGCAGCTCTTGGAATTTCAATCATTGTTCCGATATGGTAAGGAATTTTAACGCCTTTTTCTTCCATAACTTTTTCAGCTGTTTCTACAAGAATATTTTTAACAAATTTCAATTCTTTGATTTCGCCAACAAGTGGAACCATAATTTCAGGAACAATATCAAAGCCTTTTTCTTCTTTAACTTCTATAGCAGCTTCCATAATTGCTCTTGTCTGCATTCTAGCAATTTCAGGATAGCTTACTGCAAGACGGCATCCACGATGTCCCATCATTGGGTTAAGTTCATGAAGATTTTTTCCTTTTAATTTAAGTTCTGATACAGGTTTGCCCATTTCTTTTGCTAATGATTCATATTCTGCATCTGTTGTAGGAAGGAATTCATGTAATGGTGGGTCAAGAAGTCTTATAGTAACAGGTCTTCCCTGCATTACTTCATAAATTCCTTTAAAGTCGCCTTTCTGATATGGTAAAATACCTGCAAGGAATTTTTCTCTTTCTTCTACAGAGTCTGAAAGAATAACTTTTCTGAAGTTCTGGATTCTTTCTTCTTCAAAGAACATATGCTCTGTTCTTGTAAGGCCGATACCCTGTGCTCCAAATTCCAAAGCTACAGCTGCATCTGTAGGATTATCAGCATTTGCTCTTACCTGAAGGCGTCTTCTGTTATCAGCCCATGACATGAATTTTTCAAAATTTCCGGAGATTTCAGGTTCTGTTGTAGGAATATCTAATCCATAAATATTACCTGTTGAACCATCAAGTGAGATATAATCTCCTTCTTTATATGTATTTCCACCTAATGTGAATTCTTTTTTATCATAATCTAATTTAATTTCTTCACAACCGGATACACAGCATGTTCCCATACCACGTGCAACAACGGCTGCGTGGCTAGTCATACCACCACGAACTGTTAAAATACCCTGTGATACAGCCATACCGATAATATCATCAGGTGATGTTTCAAGACGTACAAGAATTACTCTTTCGCCATCATCAGCCCATTTTTTAGCATCTTCTGCAGAAAATACTATTCTACCAGCAGCAGCACCTGGAGAAGCTGGAAGACCTTTTCCGATAGGTTTTGCTTCTTTTAAAGCTTTTGCATCAAAAACAGGGTGAAGAAGCTGGTCAAGCTGTTTTGGTTCAACTTTCATAAGAGCTTCATCAATAGTAATAAGTCCCTCTTCAACCATTTCAACAGCAATTCTTAAAGCAGCCTGAGCTGTTCTTTTTCCGTTTCTTGTCTGGAGGAAATAGAGTTTACCTTCTTCAATAGTAAATTCCATATCCTGCATATCTTTATAATGTTTTTCAAGTCTTTCTGTAATATCCATAAACTGTTTGTATACTTCAGGCATATCAACAGCAAGTCTGTCGATAGGGTTTGGAGTTCTGATACCAGCAACAACGTCTTCACCCTGTGCATTTACAAGATATTCACCAAGCATTTTCTTTTCACCTGTTGCAGCATTTCTTGTGAATGCAACACCCGTACCTGATGTATCTCCCATGTTTCCGAAAACCATCATCTGAACATTTACTGCTGTACCCCAGCTGTATGGAATATCATTCATAGCTCTGTAAACGAAAGCACGAGGATTATCCCATGAACGGAAAACGGCTTTTGCAGCTTCAAAAAGCTGTTCTTTTGGATCCTGTGGGAATTCAGTTTTCATTTCTTCAAAATATAAATCTTTGAATTTTTTAGTAATTGTTTTTAAATCTTCTGCTGATAAATCTGTGTCATATTTAGCACCTACAGATTCTTTGTAATCATCAAGAAGTCTTTCAAATTTAGATTTGTTTAAACCGATAACAACATCTGAGAACATCATAATAAATCTTCTGTATGAGTCGTAAGCAAATCTTTCGTTTCCTGTTTTTTCAGCAAGACCAACAACAGAAATGTCATTAAGTCCTAAGTTTAAAACAGTATCCATCATGCCCGGCATAGATGCTCTAGCACCTGAACGAACGGAAACAAGCAATGGATTTTTAGGGTCCCCCAATTTTTTACCTGCGATTTCTTCAAGTTTTTCAATAGCTTCATTGATCTGATCGATCATTTCCTGGCTTAAAACTTTTCCACCCTCATTATATTCTGTGCAGGCTTCTGTTGTGATAGTAAATCCTTTTGGAATAGGAAGTCCCATTACAGTCATCTCAGCAAGGTTAGCACCTTTTCCCCCCAACAAATTGCGCATAGATGCATTTCCTTCATTAAACATATAAACGTACTTCTTAGCCATAGCTTATATCCTCCTTAAAATAAGCAAAACGTTTTTAAAAAATAAAATCCCAATATGTTTTGTCTACGCCAAGCATTTACAAAATTAGTATAAAGAATTAATTTTGTATACACTACACACAATTTGATAATATCATTTTTTTCTGTTTAAAACAATAGATTTTGTAAAATAAAGTTTACACATTTATAGTAAAATTTGATAAGAATTTAAAAAATATAAAGTTTTTTATGTTACTATTTTAACAAATATTGTGGTAAATTAATAAAAATACTTGCCTATTTATAAAAATTTAATGTCAAAACGAACAAAAAAGCATATTTTTGATATATAAAAGCCATTTTGAATTAGTCTTCAAATTTAGACTTTCTGATAAAAAAATAGGAAAAAAATGAAAAAATTTTAATCTTCAAAAATAAAGACAGGATTATAAAATCCTGTCTTTTTATTTAATGTTTAAATTTTTAAATTCTTTTGGAAACCAAAGTGTCATGGTTGTACCTTTTCCATAATCACTTTCAGCTGTAATTTTTCCACCATGAATTTCCATGATTTCTTTCGCAATAGCGAGTCCAAGGCCTGTCCCTCCCATAGACCTGCTTCTTGCTTTATCAGCTCTGTAAAATCTTTCAAAAATCCTGCCTAAATCATCTTTTTTAATACCAAGTCCGTTATCTTTTACAATTACTTTAAAATATTCGTCATCTTCCTCTATCCATGACTTAATTACAGCCCCTTCTAAGCTGTATTTTATAGAGTTAGTAAGAATATTATTCACTACCTGATTAATTCTTTCTCTGTCACAATCTATAGGTATTTCTGTCGGTCTTGGAATAAATGTAAGAGTTTGGTTTTTGTTTTCAGCATGAATTTTACTTTGTCTTATATTTTCTTCCATAACTTCATTTAAATTAACTTTGGTTATGTTAAGCTCAATCTGATGATTATCAAATCTTGAAAGCTGAAGTAAATCTCTTACCAAAAATGCCATTCTGTCTGCTTCTGTATTGATTATTGATAAAAATTCCATAGCTGTTTCTCTATCGTCCATTGCGCCTTCCATAAGTGTTTCTGTATATGTTTTTACAGTTGTTAAAGGCGTTCTTAACTCATGTGAAACATTTGCAACGAATTCTTTTCTCATATCATCAAGCTTCTTCTGTTCTGTAATATCAGCAAGAACAACTATAATTCCACCCATATCTTTTTTAGATACAAAGAAAGGTGAAAAAGTAGCTTTTATATATTTTTTTGAAACAGGGAATATAGCTTCTTTTGTAATGCTGTTCTTCAAATCAAAATAAATATTTATATTAAAATCAAACTTTGACGAAAACTCTTTAAACGTTTCCGGCATGTCAGAAATTTCAAGCATATCAAGTGCAGCACTGTTAACATGGGAAAGGTTTCCTTCCGAATCAAATGCTATAACTCCGTCTGTCATATTATGAAGTATAACTTCAAGTTTATTTTTTTCTTTTGAAATTTCCTTCATGGATTTACTTAATTTCTCTGCCATGTAATTAAAAGTTTGTGTAAGCTGACCTATTTCGTCTTCTGAAT
>CALWSX010000030.1 GCA_944384285.1 uncultured Lachnospiraceae bacterium | reverse complement strand
TCATTGCAAGTCCGGCAATTAACATTCTTTCACGGAGTGAAAATTCTTTTCTTGCCTGTAAAATTGTAAGAAGGAACATTTTGTAGTTATACATATGAGCTACAATAGGTCTTTCTGTTAAAAGAGTTGTAAAGTCTTCAGCAATTTTTGTAACCATTGCTATACTTTTATCTACTTCTTCTTCTTTAGAAATAATTTTAATACCGTCTTTTCCTTCAAAAAGATATTTTACAACTTCTTCACAGCTTGATGAAAGATTTTTTTCAACATTGTTGCTGAAAAGGAAAATTTCATAAGGGAATCTAAGGCACTGGTTTGGAATAGAATCTTTTCCAAGCTCATTCCAAATAGCGCAAGTTCCACATTCATCGTGGAATGGGCAAACATAATTATCATCTGGTTTTATAGCTATACTCTGAGTGCTTTTAAAGCTTTTTCCGTCTTCTGTGAAAAATGCATCTTTAGTAATTTCACTAAGCTTATCAGATTTTTTCACTTTTCTTAAAGCATCAAATTCTTCTTTTGTAAGTCTAATTCTCCAACCGCTACAACAAGTATATTTGCAATCCCCTTTTGTGCATTTAAACTTCTCGTAAAAATCTGGTTTTACAACTTTTACTTTCATAGTACCCTCCAAAAACTTAAATATTTTGTTTTATAATTATCGTAATTTAAAACGCCTTTTGAAAATATCCAACATATCTTATTATAATTATTATTTAACAATATGTCGATACCGTTTGCAAAATTTATTCAGGTTTTTCTCCTAAACTTTTACAATAATAATCTTTTAACTTGCTCATTACTTTATAATGAACAGTATTTTTAGGATAAGTTCCTTTTCTGTTCTTTGTTCCTGCAGGAACACCTGTTAAAATTTCTATTCCTTCATCTATAGTTGAGATCGGATAAATATGGAATTTTCCATTCTTTATTGCTTCTAAAACTTCATCTTTCAAAACAAGGTCTTTTACATTTGTATTAGGTATGATTACCCCCTGGTCTCCTGTAAGACCTCTTTTTTGGCATATATCAAAAAAACCTTCTATTTTAAATGTTGCTCCACCTATAGCCTGTATTTCACCTTTTTGATTTACAGAGCCTGTTACAGCAATATTTTGTTTTATAGGAATTCCTGAAAGACTTGATAAAATACAATAAAGCTCTGTACTTGACGCACTATCCCCATCTATTCCGTTATAATTCTGTTCAAAACAAATTCTGCAAGAAAGTGAAAGAGGAAAGTCCTGAGCATATTTTTCTCCAAGATATCCGCTTATAATTTGAACACCTTTATTATGAGTCTGTCCGCTCATTTCAGCTTCTTTTTCAATATTTACAATACCTGATTTTCCAACATATGTTGTTGCTGTTATTTTTGTAGGTTTACCAAAAATATAGCTTCCTGTATCTAAAACCGCAAGCCCATTTATTTCACCTATTTTAGCTCCATCGGTATCTATCATTATAACTTTTTCATCCATCATTTCATCAAGCTTGTTCTCATAAGTTTTAAGTCTTTCTTCTTTTTCAAACAAAGCTTTATTTACATGGTCTTCTGTTATAAGTTTAGCATTTTCAAGTTTTGCATAAGTTGCTGCTTCACAAAGTATTTCAACAATAATGTTAAAACGTGTAGAAAGTTTATCCTGTCTTTCTACAAGCCTTGAAGAATATTCTGCTACTCTTGAAACTGCTTTTGCTGTGAAAGGAGGTGTTTTTTCACGAATTGTAAAGCTTTTTATATATTTTGCAAGATTTAAAATATTTTGATCAGTCTTTTTCATTTCATAATCAAAATCTGAACGAATTTTAAAAAGTTTTGCAAATTCTTCATCATAAGAAGATAATATGTCATAATAATATCCGTTTCCTACAAGAATAACTTTAAGGCTAACTGGTATTTTTTCCGGTTTAAGCAATGGCGCAAAAAGCACAGATGGCTGTTCTCTTAAAGGCTCTATTGCAATTTCACCTGTTTTTAAAACTCTTTTTAATCCTTCCCATGATTGAGGATTTGTTAAAATATCATGAGCCTGAACAATAATATAACCACCGTTTGCCTTATGTATTAAACCACTTTTTATTTTAGTAAAATCTGTAGTAAGATTTCCAAACTCACTGTCGTACTCAATTTCCCCATAAAGATTATAAAATGTTGGATTAAAATCAATAACAACAGGTGCTCCCTCTTGCTCACTGTTATCAACTATAAGATTTACACTATATTTTAACATAGGATCTTCATTTCGTTTTGCCCTTGAAACAGGCATAAGGCTTGATATTGGGTCGGCATTATCTGTATCATCTTCCAAAAAATCTTTAAAATTTTCAAGTATATCTTCTTGAAGGTCTTCTAAATATTTAAATGCCTTTTGGTTTGATTTATATTTTTCTCTAAGTGTATCTATGTAAGGCGATATTGCAAGCATACAAAGTTTATAATCAAAATCCTTAATTATTTCTTCTGACTGTTCGTCGTTTTCTTTAAGTTCATGCATTATAACAGAAATTTTTTCATGCACAAGTTTCATTGATTTTGTTATTTTTTTCTGAACTTCAGGATCAAGGTTATCAAATTCGTTATCTTCTATTACGTTGCCATCGACTATAGGCATAAGAAACATTCCGCCTTGAGAAGTCTTAAACACAAAACCATTTTTCTTAGCTATTTGTGTCATTTTGTTCAAAAGACGTTCTCTTGTATCATCTATATTTTTTACAGCTGATTGTTTCTTTTTTTCATAATCTGATGTATCAAAAACATTTGTAAGTGCAACCTTAACAAGGTCTATAAGCTCTGAAATATCTTCTTTGAAAGCTTTTCCTTCTCCCGCTTTAAAAGAAAGAGCTATAGGCGACCTTGGATCATTGAAATTATAAACATAACAATAATCGTTTGGAACAGGTTCAGTTTTTGCAATTTTTTTACAACTAATTTTTGCATAACTTG
>CALWSX010000029.1 GCA_944384285.1 uncultured Lachnospiraceae bacterium | reverse complement strand
AAAGATTTTCGGTGACGATGCGTTTGTGGGAAACACCCGTTCCCATTCCGAACACGACGGTTAAGACACAAACGGCTGATGATACTTGGTGGGAGACCGCCTGGGAAAGTAAGTGGTTGCCGAATTCCACATAATCCTCAATAGCTCAGCGGTAGAGCAATCGGCTGTTAACCGATGGGTCGTAGGTTCGAATCCTACTTGGGGAGCTTTTTTTTAAACCATAAGACAAAAGTCTTATGGTTTTTTGTGTTTATTTTATAAGTCTCTTTATTTGTAAAACAAAATGATTATTTTAAAAAGATAAAAGAGTATTTTAAATGAAAAATATGCTTTTGATATATTTATTGGGATTATTATAGAAATAAGAAAATAAAGCAATTTAAATATAAATAAATTTTTAGTTTTATAAACTATAATTAAATAAATTTAAACCCCATTCTTTAAACTAATAAAGAATGGGGCATTCGGGGTGGATCTATATGAACTTTTAAGCAAGTTTTTATGCTTAAAAGATTATTTTGTAAATCCGTAAAAGGATTTATTTTAAAAGAATAATTTAAGTACAGTTGCAAATATTGAAACAATGATAAATATCTGAGGAGCGTAAGTTTTTGATAATTTTGTAAATGATAACACAACCCCTACTACAGATAAGAAACCTATGATAATTGCAATAAGAATTTGACCTGTGAAATTCATAGGGAGTGAAGATGCATTTAATAAAGCAATTAAAACTCCAAATACAGCAGAGATAATAATAGTACCTTTTTCTTTATTTGTGTTTTTAAAATAAATCATTAAAACTGAAAATAAGATTGATAAAATAAGAATACCTATAAACATTAATGATAAAATTCCGATTGCCATAATATTGACCTCCTTTCAAATAATAAATTGTTATATTATAATTTTTATATTTTGTTTTCTGTTCCTTTCTATGGTTTTATAATAAAGTAAATTTCTGTATATATTCTTCAATAAAACTAAAAAAATTCTGAAGATTAATAAATCATTTTTAAAGAAAATAAAAAAGGACGTTTATAAACGTCCTTATAAATTTAAATATTGATTATTTTTTTAAAGAGAGTTAAAAGAGTGATTTTCTAATGTATTTAAACTTTTTAATAAAGATATGTCTCCACCAAATTTCAAATAAAGGTACATAATTTTATTTTGGTTAATTAAAAATAACCTACCTTTTGATGAAAATAAAATTATGCTGTAACGAGTCTGAGAAAGTTTGTTTATTATTATTTTTAGAGGGGCAGAGCTTTCTGTATTTATGTATTTAATTTTGTCAAAATAAGTTTTTTTGGTACAAAGTATTTTTTTACAAAAAGATAAGTATTTTTTTGAGTATATATTTTTATTATATCGTAAAATAAACATCCCTATAATAAACAGCCCCATATTAAGAGGATAAAGTATAAGTTGTATAATACCTAAAATTACAAAGATAAAGCCTAAAATTTTGCTTAATAAAATTGTGATTTTTAATGTTTTTAAAGTTCCGAATACATCTTCAAATAAGATGAAAAAAATATTACCTCCGTCCAAAGGATAACAAGGAAGCAGATTAAATATACCTATTATAAAGTTTATTGTAAAATAGCTATATAAATCTTTGTGTAAATTACTTAGATAAAATATAAGAGCCATTAAAAGGTTAAAAAGTGGTCCCGAAATATAAAATAGTATCTTTTTATATTTCTTTATATTTTCATCAAATATACTGCCTGTCATACCGATGGGTGTTAGAGTTATTTTTTCAATTTTTATACCAAAAATTAAAGCAAATATAATATGGCATATTTCATGAAACAATATAAAAACAAGGGCAAGTATTAAATCACTTATTTTGCCTGAAAAAAATATGATGACTGTAAGTATAAAAAAAGAGGGATGAATGTTCATTAAAAATTCCCCCTTTTAATCACTGAAATTTATGTAATCTTGTGGGTTTAAAAATTCCCCGTCTTTATTTTGTATTCCTATATGCAGATGGGGACCTGTAGAAAGACCTGTGTTCCCGGAAAATGCAATATTATCTCCGATATTTACAATATCTCCGGTTTTTTTGATATATCCGTTAAGGTGGGCATACATTACGGTATATCCGTCATTTGTTTCTATGGCACAAGTTTTTCCATAACCGTTTATTTCTTTAGTATATAAAATAGTACCGCTTTTAACTGCTTTTAAAACGGTGTTTTCATCTAAGGCTATATCCGTTCCGTTATGAAATTCTTCTTTTTTTGTTATATCATTTATTCGATATCCAAATCCTGAAGTTACAATTCCTCTTGCAGGAGTAAGCCATTCATTGTTTGGTTCGGCAAAGATAGTTCCTTTGGCGAGCTTTCGGTATTTAAATCCGTTTCTTCGTTTGAGTTTTCTTCTTCGTCAAAAATTCTGTCAATTAATGCTTGACCTGTTTTTACAACATCGTCGTATGTATAACTTAAAGAAATAGCGCTTTTAAGCTGTGTTTTTATACGGTTTGAAACAGAATTGTCTGTAAAAGATATTACAAAAACAACAAGCAATATTATGATGCAAACTTCAGCCTGTATAAGAAGACCAAAATATTTATCGTCTGTTTGGTAGCTGGTTTTTCTGTAATTTTGACGAAGCCTTCGTTTTCGCAAATTACTTCGTGTATTCATAAAAACTCCCTTAAACTCTTTTTAATATATATATTTAAAAAGATGCTTGTTTAGTACAAAGTTAATAAAAAACTCTTGTTTATTGACTTAAATGTAAGTTTAGGATAGACTTTTTATAATGATAAGAAAAAGAAGGGTTTTAAATGATTAATTTTTATATAAAAACACAGGATAATAAAGTTTTATATACAGAATACTATGGAAACAGCAGTTCTGACAGAACTTTTTTATATATTCATGGAGGTCCAGGAAATGGCTGTTTTGACTTTTCATATATGGCAAATTTATTGAATAAAAATTTTAATATAATTTCTTTTGATCAAAGAGGTTGTATGAAATCTTCTGCTATATTGAAAAGTGAATATTTTGTATCAGAAATGCTTGTAGATGATATTGAAACCGTTAGAAAATTTTTTAATCTTGATAAGATATCTCTTATAGCACATTCTTATGGTGGTGAAATTGCTCTTAGATATTATTTAAAGTATAGTGAGCATGTGTCGGATATAGTTTTCATTTGTCCAAGCTTTGATTTAAAAGACACTATGAAAAATGTTTATAAACAGGCCTTGTATGAATTTTTATCAATAGGCGATATGAATTTTTCGTCTTTTTTACAAAATATAATAGACCATGATAATATAAATTCTTTTTTAAACAATTTTTCCGAAATACCATCATATATAAGAAATAAAATTTATGGTGATGAAAATTTGCCAAAAGAAATAGAAGAATTTATTTTTTCTGATGATATGAAAAAAGAGGACTTTTTAAAAGCAGAAACTCATAGGGAAAAATTATTTTCTGAAACTATAATAGGTAAGGATTTTACGCCTTATTTAAAAAATATTAATGTACCATCTCTTCTTATTTTAGGAGATAATGACCCTGTATGTACAAAAAGACAGGAGATAATTTTTTCAGACAGTGTGCAAAAAGGTAAGGTTATGATACTTTCAAATTGCGGACATTTTCCTTATCTCTATAATACAAAAGAACTTTTTAATTTATTTGTTGATTTTTATAAAAAATTATAAATAATAATTTTAAATCTTTCTGGTGTGATAATGTATTTTTTCATAGTTATATTAAAAAACACCTAATAATTTATAAAACTTAGGTTTAAGATGTTAAAAAAATTGATTTTATATTAATTTTCTGATATAATATATTAGCCTATACGGAAAAATTATCCGTTTATATTAAAATTTTGATTGTGAGGATTTTATATGTTAGAAATTTTTTTCCCGGATATTTACGTAAAATCAATATATGAAATGCCCCTTGATAAATTAAAAAATAAAGGAATAAAAGCACTATTTTTTGATATTGACAATACAATAGTGCCTTTTGATGTTTCCGAGCCTGATGAAAAAGTTATTAATTTTTTCAAAAAGCTTAAAGAGATGAATTTTAAAGTTTGTCTTGTATCAAATAATAATAAACACAGAGTAAATATGTTTAATAAAAAGCTTAATATTTTAGCAATATCAAGAGCAGGGAAACCGGGAATTAAAAAACTCTTGGAGGCTATGAGAAAGCTTGGAGAAAATAAAGAGTCATCAGCATTTATAGGAGATCAGGCCTTTACAGATATGTATTGTGGGAACAGAGCCGGTATGCTTACTATTTTAACAAAGCCTGTGTGTAACAGAGATCAACTTGTTACAAAAGTTAAAAGAGGTCTTGAAAGACTTGTATTAAATGTATATTTTAAAAAGTATGGAATAGAAAGATAAGAGGGATATACATGAAAATATATGACCATATAAATGGCAATACAAAAACTATCGGAATTATAGGACACCCTATAAGCCATACGTTTTCACCTGTTATACAAAACAGTATTGCCAGCAGTTTTAACTATAACGCTCGTTATATGGTTTTTGATGTATTGCCTCCTAATTTAAAGTTAGCTATTGAAGGAGCTTATGCTCTTAATATAGAAGGATTTAATGTTACCTTGCCTCATAAATCCAATGTTATTCCTTATCTTAAAGATATAGATTCCCTTGCATTACAAATAGGTGCTGTAAATACTTTAAAGAGGATAGACGGAGGATATAAAGGATATAATACTGATATTATAGGTCTTCATAAATCTTTTTCTGTAAGAGGTATTGATATAGACGGAAAAAGTGTTGTTATTATAGGAGCTGGAGGCGCAGCTAAGGCGGCAGCTATTCTTTTTGCATCAAAAAATGCTAAAAAAATTATAATAGCAAACAGAACTAAAAATAATGCACTTTTGCTTAAAAAAGATATAGAAAAGTATTATAATATAGATATAGATATAATTTCTCTAAGTGAACTTAAAAATATAAATCATACTGATATAGCCATTCAGTGTACAAGCCTTGGTTTAAAAGGAAAAGATTTAAGTTCTCCGGTATATGATGAAGCTTTTTTTAAAAAAATTGATATTGTAAATGACATTATATATACTCCGTGGGAAACTGAATTTTTAAAACTTGCAAAAAAATATGACTGTTATTGTATAAATGGATTTGATATGCTCATATATCAGGGAATAGCGGCTTTTGAAATATGGTTTGATACTGAATTTTCAAACGAAGAAAAAGATGATATTTATAATACTCTATTAGAGTATCATAAGGCAAAAGAATGTTAAAATCTTTTGTTATATATAAAAAATTGCTTGTCAAAAAAGCGGTTATAATTTAAAATATTAAAAGATGTTGTATAATTAAGGAGGATATTTATGATTTCTGCAGGTGATTTTAGAAATGGTGTTACAATGGAATACGAAGGTGAAATTTATGTTATTCTTGAATTTCAGCATGTAAAACCTGGAAAAGGTGCAGCTTTCGTACGTACAAAAATAAAAAATCTTAAAACAGGTGCAGTTGTAGAAAAAACTTTCAGACCAACTGAAAAAATGCCAAAAGCTCATATCGACAGACAGGATATGCAGTATCTTTACAATGATGGTGACCTTTATCACTTCATGAATGTTGAAACATTTGACCAGATTGCTATTAACGCAAGCGAAATTGGTGATACACTTAAATTCGTTAAAGAAAACGATATGGTTAAAGTTCTTTCACACGAAGGTTGTGTATTTGGTATTGAACCACCACTTTTTGTAGAACTTCAGATTACAGAAACAGAACCTGGATTTGCAGGCAACACTGCTCAGGGTGCTACAAAACCTGCTATTGTTGAAACAGGTGCACAGGTTGCTGTACCTCTTTTCATTAACCAGGGTGAAATTATCAAAATTGACACACGTACAGGTGAATATTTAGGTAGAGTTAATAACTAATTTTTATATTCATAACAAAAACAGAGGATTTCT
>CALWSX010000028.1 GCA_944384285.1 uncultured Lachnospiraceae bacterium | reverse complement strand
CTACTTCTTTAACTACATAATTAATAATATCTTTTTCAATAATATCATGAGTTACATTAGGGCTATGCTGAGATGAAACAACGATAGTATCTACTCTGTATGGTTTATCATCTCTGTATTCTACTGTAACCTGTGATTTTCCGTCCGGTCTTAAGTATGGAAGAGTTTTATTTTTACGTACTTCTGTTAATTTTCTTGTTAATTTGTGTGCAAGATAAATAGGCATAGGTATATATTCATCAGTTTCATCACAAGCAAAACCAATCATCATACCCTGGTCACCAGCACCTGTATCAAATTCATCTGCTGTTTCGCCAGCTTTTGCTTCAAGAGATTTATTAACGCCGAGAGCAATGTCAGGTGATTGTTCTTTAATAGATGTAAGAACAGCACAAGTATCAGCATCAAAGCCATATTTTGCTCTGTCGTATCCAATTTCTTTAACTGTATCTCTTGCAAGTTTGTCAAGGTCTACTGTGCATGATGTTGTAACTTCACCCATAATCATAATGAGACCTGTTGTTGTAGCTGTTTCACAAGCAACTCTAGCCGCTGGGTCTTTTTCTAAAATTGCATCAAGGACTGCGTCAGAAATCTGGTCGCAAATCTTATCTGGATGTCCTTCTGTTACTGATTCTGATGTGAATAAATGTTTTTTTGTACTCATAGTGTTTCCTCACTATAAATAAAAAATTTAGAATATTTTTTCTAAGTAAATAATAAGGGGGAGAATCTGCCTTTGTGAAACCTAAAAATCCCACAAAAAAAAGCCACAAGGGCTAAACTAAATTCTCATCTTCCGCAATAAAAACTTGCGGGGGAGTTAGCACCGTACTTAAAAAGCCGGTTGCCGGGTATCATAGGGCCCTTTTCCCTCTACCACTCTTGATAAGTCATTATTTACTTGTAGATATAATATCAAACATATATCTTGATGTCAATATTTAAACACAAAAAAACAATACCAATTACGCAAGAATATATTCCTTTTTGGAATATATTCTAATCACAAATTATTCCTTTTAGGAATATGTATTTTTAGTATAAAAAAAGCGGTTATATTAAACCGCTTTTTGTAATATATGCGTATAAAATTGTATTTGAAAATATTTTACACCATATAAGTTCTAATTTATAAAATTTGTTGGTAAAAAAATAATCAAATTTATTTTCACTCATTTCTTACAACAAGTTTTTTAAAACAGTATATTTTTAAAAAATTTCTTTCAATCAATTCCTTTTAGGAAAGAATCATCAATCATTCATGGAGTCTTTTGAACCTAATACGTCAACGATTTTTCCTTCAACAATTTTTTCTATATAGTCTCTTGCAGCACCTAAATATCCTCTTGGATCAAAAGCTTCAGGTTTTTCTGCAAATGATTTTCTTATTGCTGCTGTCATAGCAAGACGAAGGTCTGTATCCATATTTATTTTACATACAGCCATTGAAGCAGCTTTTCTGAGCATTTCAACAGGAATTCCTTTAGCACCTTTAATTTCACCGCCAAATTCATTACATGTAGCAACAGCTTCTTGATCTACTGATGATGCACCATGAAGAACAATAGGGAAATTTTTAAATCCTGCATCTTCTAATTTTTGAGTAATAAGAGCAAGTCTATCAAAGTCAAGTTTTGCTTCTCCTTTAAATTTATAAGCCCCATGGCTTGTTCCTATAGCAACAGCTAAAGAATCTACACCTGTTCTCTTTACAAAATCAAGTGCCTGATCAGGATCTGTATATGTAGAATCAGCAGCATTAACTTTTACATCGTCTTCAACACCTGCAAGTTTTCCAAGCTCAGCTTCAACACTAACTCCGTGTGCATGAGCATATTTTACAACTTCAATAGTTTTTGCAACATTTTCTTCATAATCAAGATGTGAACCATCAAACATTACAGAAGTAAAACCTGCATCTACACACATATTACATGTTTCAAAAACTGGACCATGGTCTAAATGAAGTGCAATATCAAGACCTGTTTCTTCAACAGCTGCTTTAACCATAGCCACAAGATAATGTATATTAGCATATTTTATAGCACTTTTTGAAACCTGAAGAATTACTGCAGAATTCTGTTTTTTACAACCTCTTACAACACCCTGAATAATTTCCATATTATTAATATTAAATGCTCCAATAGAATAATTTCCTTCAAAAGCTTTTTTAAACATTTTTTCAGTAGAAACCAATGCCATAACGCTTCCCGCCTTTCATAAATATGTTTTTCTCTACATATTAATTATAATGTATTATTTTAATTATTACAAGGATAATAATTTAATAAAATCAAGTCTTAAAGTATAAAACCAATTCTTTTTACATTGATTTTAATAGACAAAATACCCTGCTTGATGTAAAATAAGTAAAAAAACGGAGGGATGTTCGTGGTATATTTATTAATCATAATTACTATAATAATATTAGATTTATCTGTAAAAGAAATTATCAAAAAAAAATATACTTTAAAAAAATTATATCCTATAAAAAATAATTTATTTATATGCCACATTAAAAACACTGGCATAGCTTTAAGCCTTTTCAAAAACAGAACAAAAGAAATTATTTATATAACTTTTGCATTAATTATTTCTATCTCTGCTATTTTAATATACGGAATAAGAAAAGGATTTAATAGGATTTTTCTTGTATCTCTCTCTTGTATAATAGGAGGAGCTTTAGCAAATTTTATTGACCGTGTAAAAAATAAAGAAGTAACCGACTTTTTGTATTACAAAAAATGGAGTCTTCCCGTATTTAATTTGGCTGATTTTTTTATAATTTTTGGTGGTATTATTTCTTCCATAATAAAACTGCTTGAAAAAAACAATTAACCTATTGTTTTTTAATAAGATTTTTAGTATAATATATTAAGAAATTACCTGGGATGTTCGATATCCTGCAGTATGAACCTACATTTTTAAATCGGGAGTTCTATATATCAAGCAATGTCGGGCCGCAAGATAATTCCCTTTGGGCAGCGGATGGCAAAAGCGTAGTTGCGGACACCCACCTAACTTCGGTTAGGTGTCAAAATGCAGGCCGGCATTCTGGGCAAAATTCCCGCAAAATTGCGGGATTTTCTATTTTCATAACTTAAAAGCCTGATATGATTTTTCATATCAGGCTTTTTTAAATTAAAAAATTATATTTAAAACAGATTTTTAAAATTTAAAACAAAGAATATAAAATTACACCTAAAACTCCGCTTCCAAGCATAACTTTTATAGGGTCTATTTTAAATTTTCTTAATATTATAAATGAAATAATAAATATAAATACAGAAATATAATCTAGTTTAGAAATATCAAATTCGTGTATAGTACCATTCCAAAATGCCATTGTGGCAATAGATATGCCTGCTGATCCAATAAGTCCTACTGTTGCCGGTCTTAATCCAGACAAAACACCTTTTATATATTTTAAATCTCTGTATTTAAAATAAAAAAACGAAATTATAAGTATTATTATTAATGAAGGTGTTACAGAACCAATTGTAGCAATAATAGCGCCTGGTATTCCATGAACTTTAGTACCCACAAATGATGCTGCATTTATAGCAATCGGTCCCGGAGTCATTTGCGAAATAATAATAATATCTGTAAATTCCGTAAGAGATATCCACCCGGTTCCCTCACATAACAATTTTTTTATAAGAGGCAAAGAGGCATATCCTCCACCAATACTAAAAAGACCTATCTTAAAAAATATTAAATAAAGTTTAATAAGTACTGCCATTTTTTAGTTGCCCCCTTTTATATTTTTTGATTTTTTTATATCTTGTATAAAAGTATCAACAAGCCCTACAAAAGCAGACAAAAGTATCATTAAAATAATATTTATATCAAAAATAACTGATCCTATAAAAACAAGTGCCATAAGCAAAATAAAAATATATCTTTTTCCTTTTATTATTTCTATTGCCATAGAGAAAACAACACTTATAATTACAGCAGATATACCTGCCTGCATACCTTTAAGCATTAAATTAACAATGGCATTTTGTTTAAACCATTCATAAAATACAGAAACTATTGTAATTATAATAAGCGGAGGCGAAACTGTTCCTAAAAGTGTAAAAAGAGCTCCTGCAATACCTTTAAGCCTATACCCTAAAATTATAGACGTATTTACTGCCATAGCTCCAGGTGAAGATTGTGCTATTGCTATCATATCAAGCATTTCTTCTTCTTTTATCCATTTCAGCTCTTCAACAAATTTTTTCCTCATAAGAGGCACTATTACATATCCCCCTCCAAATGTGAAAAGACTCAATTTGAATGTTGATAAAAACAGTGTTTTATATATATTTTCTTTCTGCAAATTTTTCACCGTCCTAATAAATTATTATAAAATTATCCTTAATTTTGGATAATATTTTTTTAGCAACAAAAAGTATATCACAGCTATTAATATTAATCAACAAATTTATTAATATAAAATTGTAATATATTTACATAAAAATAAGGCATCTATTCTTTTTTATATAGAAAAAATGCTTTATTGAAACTATTTCATTTCTTGGTATAAAGATATTGAAAATTTAAAAATTGTGTATTCGCCTTTTTTTGATTTTAAATCTATTTCTTCTCCCAAAAGCTTTATAAATTCTTTAACAATAGAAAGACCTATACCTCCACAGGCTTTTTCTTTGTTCCTACTGGAATCTGCTTTATAAAATCTCTCAAAAACATGTTTTATTTCTTCTTCAGAAAGACCAACCCCAAAATCTTTTACAGATACATATACTTTATTTTTTGGGTTGTCAATATTTGTTTCTACAATTATTTTTGAGCTAATATTTGAAAATTTAATAGCATTGTCTAAAAGATTCTGGAAAATTCTGAAAATCTTTTCTCCATCTGAATAAACATAAGTTTCTTTTTCCTCAAAAATTAGTTCTATTTCTAATTTTTTATCCTCTATTCTTGGTTTAAATCTTGAAACAGTCTCTCTTATTAAATCATTTATATCAAATTTTTCAAAATCAATCGTAATTTTGTTGTTTTCAATATTATTAAGCATCAATATGCCATTTGTAAGTTCAGAAAGGCGTTTTGTTTCTTCAAGTGCAATCTTTATATATTTTTCTCTGTCACATTCATCTGCTGTTCCATCTATAATTGCATTTAAAAATCCTTGTATTGAAGTAAGCGGAGATCTTAAATCATGAGAAATATTTGCTATAAAATCTCGTCTTAATTTTTCTTGTTTATCAAGATTTTCTGCCATATAATTAAAACTTTTTACTAAATCACCTATTTCATCATTGCTTTTGTATTCTATTTTTTTGTCAAAATTACCATCTGCAATAATTCTTGAAGCTTTGCTTACTTCTTTAATAGGTTTTACAAGCCTTTTTGAAAACAAATATAATAAAACCGCACCTATGAGTGCTGAAACTATCATACAGATTAAAACAACATTAGTAATTCCACTTATACTTTTTTCAAGTGTTGGAATCGTGCAGAAAGTAAATACCCCGCCCAAAACCTGTTTTCCAACAACAATCGGGTAACCTACAAACAAAACTTTATCATTAAAAATTTCTTTAAAATAACCTTCAAATGTTACAACATCACCTGAAAAAACTCCATTAATTATATCATTTGTAACAGTCTGTCCAATTATATTTTTATTAAATCCTTCTGAAGCGACATATATCTTTTTATTTTTATCAGCAAGAAAAACCTGAGAATCCAAGTATTCTTCCAATGTTCTTATATCATACTGAAGGCTTTCTACATTTAATATGCCTGAATATACTGAATTTGAATATTCTTCTGATATTTGACGTGTTTTAGTTAAAAGCTCCGTTTTCTTTTCGTTAATGACATGTCTTGACACAGCATAATATATGCTTCCGCCTAAAATAATAAAACTTAAAGAAAAGATGGCTAAATAAATAAGAACATGCTTTGTAAATATGGATTTATTTTTCAATTAAACCACCTCAAATTTATATCCTACACCCCATACAGTTTTTATATTCCAACTTGTTTGTTCTGCTAATTTTTCACGAATTCTTTTTATATGTACATCAACTGTTCTTGTATCTCCAATATAATCATAACCCCAAATTTTATCTAAAAGAGCATCTCTCGTGAAAACTTGGTTTTTGTGTTTAGCCAAAAAAAACAAAAGTTCAAATTCTTTTGGGGGAAAATCAATAAATTTACCAAAATATTTTACTGTATAGTTCAAAGAATTAATTTCTATATTATCAAAATTAAGGACTTCTCCTGTTTTTGTTTCCTCTTTTTTTTCTATATTTGAAGAAATATTAGAACGTCTTAACGCAGCCTTTACTCTTGCTATAAGCTCTTTAGGTTCAAATGGCTTTATCATATAGTCATCAGCACCTATTTCAAGACCTAAAACTTTATCAAATGTTTCTCCTTTTGCTGTAAGCATTATTATAGGTACTGTACTTGTTTTACGAATTTCTTTACAAACATCATACCCGTCCATTACAGGCATCATTATATCTAAAATAACAATATCCGGATTTGTTTCATAAAATTTTGAAACACCCTCACTTCCGTCATATGCTTCAAACACTTCATAACCTTCTTTTTTTAAATACAATGAAATAAGTTCTGAAATGTGTTTATCATCATCTAT
>CALWSX010000027.1 GCA_944384285.1 uncultured Lachnospiraceae bacterium | reverse complement strand
CATTTGCAACAATGCCTGTTTTTGCAATATTATTCTATTTTGGAGGAGTTTCACTTTTTTCACTTTTTGCTTTAGAGATATTTTTTGTAATAGTGGCATTGATGGTGGGCTCTATATCCATATTTTTTTCAACAATATTTAAAAAGACAGTAATGTCTATGGTTGTTGTATATTTAATAATAGGATTTTTATGCTTAGGTACCCTTGCATCTGCAGCTATAGCAAATGGAATGTTTTGGACATATTATGAGACTGATCCTTCACCTTGGATAAATGTATTTTTCTATATTGGAAATCCAGGAGTAGGTTTTTTAAGCATTATTGATTCTCAAATTGGTTCATCTATTGCAAAACAGTTATTTAATATAAACTATCACTATGTAGATAATTCTGGTGTTCTTCCTTCTATTATAATTAATAGATTTTGGATTGTGAATTCAATTTTTAATCTTATTATATCAGCTATATTTATTTGGATATCCAGTGTTTTTGTAAAGAAACCGGTTAAAAAATAAAAAAGGAGAAAGCATTTTGAAAAACGAATTTTTAAATTTATTTAAACCTTTAAAGAGAAAAATTGAATTAAATAAATATATAAAAGTTCTTTTTGTAACAGAAAGCGTTGCTTTAGTTATATTGCTTTTTGCTATAATTTACTCAAAAAACAGATATTTATCGCCTTTAGTTTTTATTTTTATAATATTATTACCTTTTGTTATATCATTTGTATATACAAAATTTTTAAACAAATTAACAATAAAAGATGTTATTTTGACAGCTGACTCATTTGGTTATAATGAAAGATTTATAACAGCTTATGAGAATTTAGAAAAAAATGAAAATAAAATAATTAATGATATTCAATTTGATGACGCTTTTTCAAAAGCAAAAAACGGGAATTTTAACAAAAAATACTGTATAGTATTTCCTAAAAAAATAGCTATATTATTGTTTTTAATGATAGCAATAAATGTTTTTGTTGGATTTACTTACGAAAAAGTGTACGATATGGAGTCGAAATTTGAAAAAAACTTGGTAAATATTGATGAAGCTGTTGACAATATTAAAAAAGATGATAACATTAATAGTGTGGATAAATATACCATTGGGAAAGAATTGTCAAAATTAGATAAAAAACTTCGTTTTTCTAAAGATGAAAAAGAAGCTTTAGATGTTCTTGAAGAAGCTGAAAAAACTTTTAAATCTCTCGAAAAGGATTTTAAATCAAATGATGTTAAATCTTTATCGGATTTTAAAAATAATTATTTAAATAACTCTGCATTAAAAGAAAAACTTGAAAATGTTGATCCATCAGATACAGAAAAATATCTTGATGCTTTAAATGAAGCTCTTTCAAGTCTTAATGCCGGAGATTTAGAAAATTTTTTGGAAAATTTAAAATCTGTTTCAAGCTCTTTATCTAATTCACAATTATCTGAAGCTATTGAAAACTATTTGAAGAATATAGAAAACGGAAATTTTAATTCTTCAAATAATGGATTATCTAATCTTAAAGATGCTCTTAATAATGCAATTTCTTCTAATAATAATCTAAATACATCTTTTAACAGTATTTCAAAAGAACTTAGTGAGGCAAAAAATATACTTCAAAATGTAAATGTTAATCCTCAAAATTCTAATGCTCAAACAAGTACAACCAACAACAGTTTGTCCCAAAATAATAATTCAACTAATAATTCGGGACAAAGTACACAAGGAAATATGTCCTCTAATGGTCAAGGAAATGGATCAGGATCTGGAACAATGTCCGGAACAGGTTCAGGAACAGGACAAGGAGGACAGGGCAGAGGAACAGGTCATGTGGAATATGAAAAAATTTATACAAGAGATGCTAAAAATTACGCAGATTATACAGAAAAAATAAATGGACAAGAAAATGAAAATGGAGAAACCTCTTTTAATGAGGCTTACTCTATTGGAGAAAACGGTAATGCTGTTGATTATAAATCCGTAATATCCGAGTATAAAAAAGGAGCCTTGTCCGAAATGAATAGTGAACAACTTCCCTATGGTCTTAAAAGTATGGTAGAGGAATATTTTATATCTCTCGATAGTTAAGTATTAAAAAGAAAGGGAGTATGTGGTATGAAAAAATATAATGTATATTCAGTATTTTTCTCAGCAACAGGGAACACAAAAAAAGGAACAAATTCTATTGCAAAAGTATTTGACAGAGATTTTAAAATACTTGATTTTACAGTATTAAGCAGACTTCCTGTAAAAACAACTTTTGATGAAGATGATTTAATTGTTATAGGAGCTCCTGTTTACGGCGGAAGAATTTTTAAAGACGCTCTTGAAAGATTTAAAGTTCTTAAGGGTAAAGATACACCATGTATTGTTACTGTAAGTTATGGAAACCGTCATTATGATGACGCACTTTTAGAACTTTGTGACTTTGTTAAAGAAAGAGGTTTTATTCCTTTTGCAGCTGCAGCTCTTGTAGGTGAACATACATTTGGAAATATCCAAATTGGTCGTCCGGACACTGAAGATATTGCAACAAATATTAAATTTGCAAATGATGTAATATTTAAAAATAAAATTGAACCTATTGAAGTGCCTGGAAACAGACCTTATAAAGAAGGCGGTGTAGGAGCAGGGTTTAGACCTGAAACATCAAAAACTTGTATTAAATGTGGACTTTGTGCAAATAACTGTCCAATGGAAGCAATAAGCTTTGAAGATTATAAAACTATTGATAACAGTAAATGTATAGCTTGCTTTAGATGTATTAAATCTTGTCCTGTATCGGCAAAAGTTATAAAAGATAATAACTATGTTGAGTTTGCTAAAAACTTTACCGAAAAACTTAAAGAGAGAAGAGAGAACGAATATTTTATTTAATACATAAATAAGAAGGTGCTGACAGCACCTTTTTGTTTTAAATATTATATATTTAACATTTTGATATTATCAAAAAAATAGTAGTTAATTTACAAATTGTGAAACACTAAAAAATAAGTATATTTGATTTAGCTGTACGTTTTTTTGGTCAATTATGCTGATATTATTTTTTTGATATACTAAATTGAAATAAAGGTGATGAAGTGAAATTATCAAACCAAAAATTGAAAATACTTTATCTAATGAAAATTCTGCTTGAAAAAACTGATGAAGAACATACATTGACGGTAAAAGAAATTATAGAAGAATTGGATAAATTGGGGATATCCGCTGAGCGAAAAACTATTTATGACGATTTAGAAAATCTTAAGCTTTTTGGATTAGATATTTGTGTCTGTAAAAGTAAATCATATGGATATTTTATAGGAAGCAGAGAATTTGAACTTCCGGAATTAAAGCTTTTAATAGACAGTGTTCAGTCCTCAAAATTTATTACCAAGAAAAAAAGTCTTGAACTTATATCCAAAATAGAAAAACTCACAAGCCGTGAAAATGCAAAAAAACTTCATAGACAGGTTTTTGTAACAAACAGAATAAAAACATTTAATGAAAAAATATATTATAATGTTGATAAGATTCATGATGCCATTTCCGAAAATAAACAGATAACTTTTAAGTATTTTGATCTTGATATTGAAAAGAATAAAGTTTACAGAAAAAACGGAGATGTATATAAAGAAAATCCTATAGCTTTAACATGGGACGATGAAAATTATTATTTAATAACTTACAAACCCAAATATGACGGTTTTGTTCATTACAGAGTAGATAAAATGGATGAAATTATAAAAACAGAAGATTTACGAATTTTGCCTGATTATGATTTTGACCTTTCGGTTTATGCAAAAAGGGTATTTTCTATGTTTGGCGGAGAAGAAGTCAATGTTTCTATAAAATTTCACAATGAGCTTGTTGGTGTAGTTTTTGATCGTTTTGGAAGAGATGTATTTTTAAGAAAATATGATGAGGAACATTTTTTATGCAATGTAAAAGTTGTTGTAAGTCCTCATTTTCTTTCATGGATAATAAGTTTTGGAGATAAAGCTGAGATAATATCACCTGATTTTGTAATTAAAAGCCTTTATGATTTAGTACAAAATGTTAAAGAAATCTATGATAAAAGGGATAAAAGTATTGGGGGAAGAAATTATGAAAACAAATTTTAAAAAATTAACATCTTTATTGCTTGCTATTGTTTTAGTCTTTTCTTTTACAGGATGCAGTCCTGTAAAAAAAGCAGAAAAAGCTGTAGATAATTCTTTTACAGCAATTAAAAATCTTGACAAAGATGGATTTTTTGGAAATGTTAAAGTTGAAGAAGGTTATGAAGAAGAATTAGAAAAACTTGAATTTGATACAGAAGAGCAAACAGAGGGAGATAAAGCTCTTTATGAAAGTTTTAAAACCATAACTTCAAAGCTTGAATATAAAATACTCTCATCAGAAGAAGTAGACGAAAATACAATAAAAGTAAAAGTTGAAGCAACATCTGTAGATATGGCTCCTATTTGGGGAGATTTCTTTACAAAAATTTTTGCTTATGCTTTAGAAAACGCATTTTCTGCTCAAACAATATCTGACGATGAAAAAGAAGAAAATTTTAAGAAATTATTTTCAGAGTCTGTAACTAACTCAAACTTGGAAACTGTTACAAAACAAGTTGATATAACTGTTGTAAAAGTTGATAATGAATGGAAAGTTGTAGTTGATGAAAATTATTTAAATGCAGCTTTTGGTGGTATATATGACGTTTTAACACAGATGAGTGAACAAATGAAAATAGACTAAGTATAAAAAACACAGTGGTTTTTAACCACTGTGTTTTTTAAATAGAATTTAGAAATTAGTTTTAATGATTTTTTAAAGCAGCGTCATTTTCATCAATTTTTCCGTAGAGAGTAAGAGAATAAATACCACAAAGCCCGACAATGGCAAAAATAACTCTTGCGATCCATCTCATGTTACCTGCGAAAATAAAAGATATAAGGTCAAAGTTGAAAAATCCTCCAAGACCCCAGTTTAATGCGCCTACTATTATAAGTGTTATTGTTATAAAATCAAGTGTTTTCATATATATTTACCTCCTAAAACTATTTCTGTAATTAGTATTACAAATATAAATAATTTTATTCGGTTTTATAATAAATTTAATTGTAATTGTCAAAATTTGGCGAAATTAGATATATGTTTATCTACGAGTTCCTTAATATTAATTCCATTTATGTTTCCCACAAAGCTGATACTCATTTTATTGTAGTCAAAAACCTTATCTATAAAGTTTTTAACATCAGTACAGGTTACATTTTTGATTTTTTCTTCAATTTCATTGTCAGGGATAATACAGTTTCTTAAAAGCATTGATGTACCGTAAGAGTTCATTTTATTAACAGTACTTTCCATTCCCATTAAATAGCTTATAAGACTTTGTTCTTTTACATTTTCCAAAATATCTTTATCAATGCCGTTTATTTTACAGTTTTCTATTTCATCAAGTATAAGTTTAACAACTTTTTCAACTTGGTTTTTGCTCATAGTAGCATAAATTGCAAAAATTCCAGTATCAAGATAAGAAGAAGTATAGCTGTAAATAGAATAAGTAAGACTGTGTTCTTCTCTTATTTTTTGGAAAAGTACAGAGCTCATTCCACCGCCAAAGTATGAATTAAAAACAGATTGAGTGAATTTTTCGTCAGATGTTCTTGAGATACCTTCAAAGGCAAAAATTAAATGAACCTGATCAATATCTTTTTCACGTTCTATGACAGATGGAGTATAAATTGTATTTGTGTCATTCTGAGAAAACTCTTCTTCTACGTGCCAAGAACCAAAATATTTTTCAAGTAATGGAATTAAATTTTCATCAACATTTCCTACTACGGATAATACTGTATTTTTAGGGTTATAATTTCTTTTAAAATATGCTTTTAAATTTTTTTCATTTATGTTAGATATACTATTATAAGTTCCAAGAATTGGCATTCCGAGAGATGATTTTTTCCAAATTTCTTCTTGTAAAGCATCATGTACAAGTTCTTCTGGAGCATCGTCATACATGCTTATTTCTTCGTTAATAACGCCTCTTTCTCGTACTATATCACTTTCATCAAATTTTGAATTTAAAAACATATCACTCATAACTTCAAGTGATTTTTCAAAATGAGTGTCTAATACCCTTGTATGATAACAAGTATATTCTTTTGTTGTATATGCGTTAAACTGTCCGCCAAGGTTGTCCATTTCGGTTGCAATATCTTTTGCACTTCGTTTGGACGTACCTTTAAATATCATGTGCTCAATAAAATGGGATACACCGTTTATCTCTTTGTCCTCGTTTCTGGTACCGTTATTTACCCATATTCCAAAAGCTACAGTTCTTACATAAGGAATTTTTTCATATACAATTTTTAAACCATTGTTTAAGCTTTCTATATTAACCATAAAAGTTCTCCTTTAAAAAATCTTATTGTTATATTATGTATCATACAATGGGCAAAAATACAATGAAAATTTTTTTATTATATTCATATATTTGTTTAAATAAAAAACACCTTATTTTTTAGATATAAGGTGTTTTTGTATTTTTAAAAATTATAAAAATTAATAAGCTTTTCCCCAGTATACCATATGTTTAGCTTTTTCGCCACAGCATACACAAGTGTCTGAAAGTTCTTCCTGTTCAAAAGGAATACATCTTGAAGTTGCAGATGTAAGTTCTTTGATTTTGTCTTCACAAGCTCTGTCACCGCACCACATAGCTTTAACAAATCCTGATTTTTCGTTTAAGATTTTTTCAAATTCTTCTAAATTTGTAGCAACATTTGTGTTTTCGTCACGTCTTTCAGTTGCTTTGTTAAGAAGGTTTGACTGAATATCTTTAAGTAAAGCTGTAACACTTTCTTCAAGGTTATCCATAGAAACAACAGTTTTTTCACCTGTATCACGTCTAACGAGAACAACCTGGTTGTTTTCAATATCTTTAGGACCAACTTCAAGACGAACAGGAACACCTTTCATTTCATATTCGCTGAATTTCCATCCTGGTGATTTATCTGTATCATCGAGTTTAACTCTTGCAACTTTGCCAAGGCGTTCTTTTAATTCGCTTGCTTTTTCAAGTACGCCTGCTTTTTTCTGAGCTATAGGAATAATAACAAGCTGAATAGGAGCAACTAAAGGAGGAAGAACAAGACCGCTGTTGTCTCCGTGTACCATAATGATTGCACCGATAAGTCTTGTAGTCATACCCCAAGATGTCTGATGAACATACTGTAATTTATTTTCTTTATCTGTGTACTGAATACCGAAAGCTTTTGCAAAGCCGTCACCAAAGTTATGTGATGTACCTGACTGTAAAGCTTTACCGTCATGCATAAGGCTTTCTATTGTGTAAGTATTTTTAGCGCCTGCAAATCTTTCTTTAGCTGTTTTTTCGCCTTTAACAACAGGGATAGAAAGAACGTTTGTACAGAAATCAGCATAAACATTAAGCATTTTAATTGTTTCTTCCTGTGATTCTTCAGCAGTTGCGTGTGCTGTGTGGCCTTCCTGCCATAAAAATTCTGTAGTTCTTAAGAAAGGTCTTGTTGTT
This sequence comes from uncultured Lachnospiraceae bacterium, assembly GCA_944384285.1. Lineage (GTDB taxonomy): Bacteria > Bacillota > Clostridia > Lachnospirales > Anaerotignaceae > CALWSX01. The sequence continues at coordinate 8,299 of CALWSX010000027.1, read as the reverse complement.
TTTTCCCAACGAACAACAGAACACCACTGGTTGTAAAGTTTTGGAAGGTCTCTGTATGACTGAATTATATTTTTGTAATGGTCACAGAAAAGAGTTTCTGAAGTTGGTCTTACACAAAGTCTTTCAGGAAGTTCATTTTCTCCACCATGTGTAACCCATGCAACTTCAGGAGCAAAACCTTCAACATGGTCTTTTTCTTTCTGTAAAAGGCTTTCAGGTATGAACATAGGCATGTATACGTTTTCATGACCTGTTTCTTTAAATTTTTCGTCAAGCTGTTTTTGAATAAGTTCCCATATAGCATATCCGTATGGTCTTATAATCATACAGCCTTTAATACTTGAGTAGTCGATTAAGTCTGCTTTTTTAACAACGTCAGTATACCACTGTGGAAAGTCAACTTCCATATCGGTAATGGATTCAACAAAATTTTTCTCTTTTGCCATTTTAATTCTCCTTTTATTTTTTATAATAGTTTTAAAATACAGTTTTAAAAAGGGGTACGGAATAAAAAAAGCCTTGTATCCCAAAAAAGGGACCAAGGACATAAGTCGTTCGGCGGTACCACCCAAATTAGTATTAAAAAAATACTCTCTTAAAACCTTTAACGCAGGGAAACGCCGTAATTTATTAGAAAACGGTGCTATGGGGCAGGTTCAAAATATTTTGGTTTAGGGCTTTCAGCAAAACGCCCATTCTCTGAAAAACATAAATATTTTTACTATTCCCAATATTCGCATTTAACAACTGTTATATTAACTAAAATATATATTAATGTCAATAGGGAAGAAGTATAAAAGATAAATTAATATAATTTAAAGTATAATAACATTAATAATAATGTATTTTATACATTTATTTTGACATATTTTATATAAATTTTAGTTTAAAACACTTTATTTTGTTAAAATGTTTATAAAAAATATTAATTTATAAATTTTGTTTAAAAATTCGTTTTTTTGTGATAAAATAGAAACCGTATATTTCAAAAATAATTTTAAGATATTATTAAGAATTATAAATACTTTGATATTATTTTAATTATGAGGTGAATTTTAATGGATTTATCAAGTTTAAGTTTTTTTGGGTGGGTAAGCTTTTTGCTTAACGAATACGGCGGACTTTTGCTTAAAGGCGCTGGGGTTACTCTTTTGCTTGCTATTGTAGGTACTTTTATAGGTTGTATAATTGGTCTTATAATAGGTGTAATACAGACTATACCTGTAGATAAAAATGACAATATTATTAAAAGAGTAATTTTAAAAATTCTTCGTATAATTTTCAGAATTTATATTGAAGTATTCCGTGGTACACCTATGATTGTACAGGCTATGATTTTTTATTATGGTTCAGCTCAGATGTTCGGAATAGATTTAAGTGCTATGCTTGCCGGTTTTATCGTTGTTTCTATTAATACAGGTGCATATATGGCAGAGTCTGTAAGAGGTGGTCTTATCTCTATAGATAAAGGACAGACAGAAGGAGCTATGGCAATAGGTATGACACATTGGCAGACAATGTCAAATGTTGTACTTCCTCAGGCTTTGAGAAATATACTTCCACAGATAGGTAATAACCTTATAATCAACATAAAAGATACATCAGTACTTAATGTTATTTCTGTTACTGAATTATTCTTTGTTACAAAATCTGCAGCAGGTATTTATTATAGATATTTTGAAGCATTCTTTATTGCTTCTGCTATATATCTTGTAATGACACTTGCAGCTTCATTTATAATTAGAGTATGGGAAAGAAAATTAGATGGTCCGGATAACTACAGTCTTGCAGAAACAAATGACCCTATGGCTGACCCTTGTGGTGTATTCCCAGATAAAAAAAGAGGTGCTAAATATGGAAAATAATATTGAAAACAAAAAGCCTATTATAGAAGTAAAACATTTAGGAAAAATATTTGGAACAAATGAAGTTCTTTCAGATATTGATTTTAATACTTATCCAGGAGATGTTATATGTATAATTGGTGCATCAGGTTCTGGTAAATCAACACTTTTAAGATGTATTAACCTTCTTGAAACACCTACAAGCGGAAATATTTTGTTTAATGGAACAGATATTCTTTCAGATATTAAAAACGTAACAAAATATCGTGCAAAAGTTGGAATGGTATTTCAGCAGTTTAATCTTTTTGACAACATGACAGTAATTGAAAACTGTATGATAGGAATGGTTAAAGTTTTAAAGAAACCTAAAGATGAAGCGCGTAAAATTGCTATGAAATACCTTGAAAAAGTTGGAATGGATCCATACATCAATGCTAAACCAAGTCAGCTTTCAGGTGGACAAAAACAAAGGGTTGCAATAGCAAGAGCTTTGGCTATGGAACCATCAGTTCTTCTTTTCGATGAACCTACATCTGCGCTTGACCCTCAGATGGTTGGAGAAGTTTTAAAAGTTATGAGAACACTTGCAAAAGAAGGGCTTACAATGATAATTGTTACACATGAAATGGCATTTGCAAGAGACGTTTCAACAAGAATTGTGTTTATGGACAGGGGTGTTATTGCAGAAGAGGGAACTCCAGAAGAATTCTTCAATAATCCAAAAGGTCAAAGAACAAAAGAATTTTTAAGTAGATTTAGAGACAATTAAATATAAATATTAATGCCGGCAATGCCGGCATTTTTTATGCAATCATAAATAAGGAATAAGTTATATTATAAAAAAATCAGAAAATAAAATGGTTTATAGGTTTGTATTTATTATATATAAAGTAATATTATAAAAAATTTATTGTGTAGTTAAAAAGTTTGATTAGTATATTAATAAATTAAAAAAGGCAGGTTTTAAAACCTGCCTTTTAGTTTTATTTTATATTTAAGCTTTTTTATTCATTATAACTTTTCTAATTAAGTCTACAGGGATTATAGTTATTGCAAATAATATTACAACAGCCCATTCTTTTAAGTTTAAGCCATAGCATTTGAAAACAACTCCACCGAAATATGTCATAATAACTTGAACAATAACTATAAGAGCCATTATTCCTAAGAAACCTTTATTTTTATTTATGTTATCAAAAAGGTTAAGTTTTTCTGTTCTTGTGTTAAATGCATTAAATACAGCAGTAAGAATAAAGAATGCGAAATAACCTGTCATAAGGTGATTGTTAGCTTCTGTACGGAAGACAGAGTTTGTAAAAGGAGAGAATATAAATACAAGGCTCATTAAGAATGTCCATAAAGCACCTGTTATAATAGCACTCCACATGTTTTTGCTTACAATGTGTTCATCTCTTCTCTTAGGTTTTTCGTCCATATATCTTGAAAGAGCCGGTTCACCACCAAATGCTAAAGCTGCAAATGTATCTATTACAAGGTTAACCCATAAAATCTGAGTTATGGAAAGAGGACTTTCAATACCGATTAAAGGTGATACAAATGAGATTAAAACAGCAGCAGCATTAATTGTAAGCTGGAAAACAATAAATTTTCTAATGCTGTTGTAAATAGTTCTTCCGTAAAGTATAGCTTTTCTTATGGAATTGAAATTATCGTCCATAATTACAATGCTACTTGCTTCTTTAGCAACCTCTGTACCGCCACCCATTGCAAAACCAACGTCAGCACGTTTTAAAGCAGGGGAGTCGTTTACACCGTCACCAGTCATACCAACAACAAGGTTAAGCTCCTGAGCAGCTTTTACAAAACGGCTCTTATCACTTGGGAGAGCTCTTGCAACAACTCTGATATTTGGAAGGATTTTCTTGAGTTCATCATCTGATAATTTAGCAAGTTCGTCAGATGTTAAAATAACATCTGTGTCATTTTTTAATAATCCGGCATCAGTAGCGATAGCAACAGCTGTTTCGCGGCGGTCACCTGTTATCATAACTGCCTGTACTCCGGCTTTTTGAACTTCTGCTATAGATTCGATTGATTCAGGTCTTACTTCGTCTCTTATACCAACAACACCGACTAAAGTCCATTCGTCTTCTGGAAGAGATTCGTTTTCTATTTCAGATTCAGATACAGCAAGGGCAAGGACTCTTATGGCTCTGTTTGCAAGAGCATCAATTTTTTTGTTTAAGTCATCTTTTTTTGATAAGAAGTCATGTTTCTGACCATCTTCATCATAGTAATATTTACATTTATTAAGTATTTTTTCAGGTGCACCTTTAATAAGTGTGATATTATAATCTCCTGTAATTTCAGATGCTGAATATTTATTTGTACTGTTAAAAGGAATAGTATCTTTTACAGTTATATTAAAGTTTCTAGAAGAATCATATTTAGCAACATAGTTTAAAAGAGCTCTTTCAGTTGCGTTACCACCAACAACTTTAAGATTTTCGCCTTCACCGGAAATCATAGATCCTGTGTTATAACGCATACTTAAAAATGTAAGATTTGAAAGTTCTTTGTTAATATCTTCATAATTTTTGCTTTCGTTTCCAGCGCCGTCAATAAAGAGTACTGCTTCAAGTAAACCTTTTGTGATAGTACCTGTTTTATCACTGAAAAGAAGGTTTAAGCTTCCGGCTGTTTCGATACCTGATATTTTTCTTACAAGTACGTTGTCTTTTAACATTTTACCCATATTTTGAGCGGATACAATGGCAATCATTAAAGGAAGACCTTCAGGTACAGTCATAACGATAATAATTACGGCAAGCATTACAGCTTCAACAACGTCATTTGCAACACCTAATGGGTTTGAAAAATATATTGCCATTTGAGCCATATCAAATCCATTATGGATTACAATTTTTTGGAAAAGAAAAGCAACAGCAATAGCTATACCCCCGATATAACCAAAACGGCTTATTTGGTTTGCGAGTTTTTTAAGTTTAACTTTTAAAGGAGTTTCTCTGTCATCATCAATCTGAAGTTCTTTTGCGATTTGTCCGTATACGGATTTGTCACCAACAGTAGTTACTTTCATTACTGCATTTCCTGAACAAACAACAGAACCTCTGAAAACTTTATATTTGTTTGAAAAGTCTAAGCTTTCGTCTGTATCCACATAATCATCAGGTACAGGTATTTTTTGTTCTTCTCTGCTTTCTCCATTTAATACAGACTGGTCAACTTTAATCGTTCCATCAATAATAATGCCATCAGCAGGAATTTTATCTCCGGACTGAAGTACTATACAATCATCGACAACAATGTCTGTAATCGGTATTTCTATGATTTGATTATTTCTGTACACTTTACATTTTATTTCAGAAGCTTCGCTTTGAAGTTTTTGGAAAGCACTTTCATTTTTAAATTCAGAAAATGTGGAAACAAATGTTGCAAGTATAACAGCAATAGCAATTCCAACGGCTTCATACCATTCTGTCTGTCCTATAATTGCAAATACAACATTAATGAGAAGGGCAACACAAAGAATTTTTATCATAGGGTCACCAAAGTTATCTTTTAATTTGCTAAAAAAACTTTTAGGTGGCTGTTCTGTCATTCTATTATCGCCAAATTTTTCACGTGATAGTTTAACTTGTTCATCATTCAAGCCAAAATTTTTCATATTAAACACCCCTTTATGTTTTTAACTGAAGTTTAATAATTTTCCAAAACGTTTTGTAAATCTCTTCTTTAAAAAGTTTTCTTATTCTATCATAGGGTTTTAGTATTTTCAATACATTTTGGGAGTATATGTATTTTTACAATTATGCAATATTTATATAAATTTTAATTTTGATTAAAATATTATTTTCTTATATATACATTTTATACATTTATTTGGTATTTAAATTTGATTATAATATAAACTTTTACATTTTTAGGAATTTTAATTCTGGTTTTATATTGTATATCAAGAATTTAAAAATAGACAGAACAAATAAAATTTCATAAAAAAAACCGCTTTTTATAACAAAAAGCGGCTAAATATTTATAGATATAATTATTTAAATTTTTCCCAGTATGCCTTAACGCTTCCTGAAAAAACAGCGTCACAGTATTCATCGGCAATTTCCATAACTTCTTCTTCATCTTTTATTTTAAAGAAAATACCATCTTTTTCAAATGAAACCGATTTAATTTTTTTCTCTTTTGCTTTTTCTATCCAGCTCATAAATTCTTTTTCCCATTTATCAGCTGTTTTGTCACCTAATTCTTCATAACATCTTATATTTTCTTTAACTTCAAAAATTAAATCTGAAATTTCTATTTTCATTTTTTATCCCTTTCTTTTTTAAATCCAAAATGCTCATAACAATAGTCAGTAACAATTCTACCTCTTGGTGTTCTTTGAATATATCCAAGTTGTATAAGATAAGGCTCGTATACATCTTCTATTGTATCAGGTTCTTCATTTATAGCAGCAGCCAAAGTGTCAAGTCCTACAGGTCCGCCACTAAATTTTTCCATAATACACATAAGCATTTTACGGTCTGTTAAATCAAGTCCCATTTTATCAACTTCAAGTCTGTCCAGAGAATGTTTAGCAACTTCTTCTGTTATAACTCCTTCAAAATTAACTTCTGCAAAGTCACGAACACGTTTTAAAAGCCTGTTTGCAATACGAGGTGTGCCTCTTGAGCGTCTTGCAATTTCTTCTGCACCTTTTTCATCTGTTTCTATTTCAAAAATTTCAGAAGAACGAAGAATAATTTTTTTAAGTTCTGGAACGGAATATGGCTCAAGTCTGTTTATAACCCCAAATCTGTCACGAAGAGGAGAGGTTAAAAGACCTATTCTTGTTGTAGCGCCTATTAATGTGAAATGAGGAAGGTCAAGACGTATACTTTTTGCAGTTTGTCCTTTGCCAATTATTATATCCATAGAGAAATCTTCCATAGCTGGATAGAGCATTTCTTCAACTACACGATTAAGTCTGTGGATTTCATCAACAAAAAGTATGTCACCTTCATTAAGGCTATTTAAAATAGATGCCATATCACCAGGTCGTTCAATAGCAGGTCCTGATGTTATTTTTATTCCTGCGCCCATTTCTTTTGCAATTATGTTTGATAATGTAGTTTTTCCAAGTCCCGGAGGGCCGTATAAAAGAACATGATCAAGAGATTCGTTTCTTTTTTTTGCAGCTTCTATAAAGACTTTAAGATTTTTTTTAACTTTTTCTTGTCCTATGTATGAGTCAAATGATGAAGGCCTTAATGAACTTTCTATTTCAATGTCTTCATCTTTTAGATTTGTTGTAATTATTCTGTCTTCTATTTTTCTCACCCTTTGTTTTAAAATTTAGACATAAACTTAAGAGAAGTTCTTAAAAGCTCCTCGGTTGACATTCCTTCTTCATAACATGATTTTATACATTTTGTAGCCTCAGTTTTGGTATATCCCAAAGAAATTAAAGCTTCTGTTACTTCGCTTAAAGAGGAATTATCAGAGTTTTGATAGTCTTCAAATATAAAAGAATCATTAGAAGTTTTAAACTTATCTTTTAATATAACAATAACTTTTTCTGCAGCTTTTTTTCCAACACCTTTAGGTGACGATAAAGTTTTAACATCATTTGTTATAATCGCCTGTATTATTTCTTCAGGAGAGAGACCAGACAAGAAACTTAAAGCACCTTTTGGGCCAATTCCGCTTACACTTAAAAGGCTGTTAAAAATATCAAATTCTTTTTCTTCAAGAAAACCAAAGAGGGTAATGCCATCTTCTTTTACACTCATATATGTATAAATTTTAATTATATTTTCATCTATAATAAGTTTGAATAATGAGTTTTTGGACATATATATTTTGTATCCAATATCGTTGGATTCAAGAATTAAATAGTCTTCACCCAAATATGTAATTTTACCTTTTATATAAGAAATCATTTTATATCCCTTTCAATTAGTTATTTAAATATTATATCAAATTTAAATTTAAATCTCAATTACAAAAGGAGTAAAAAGAAATTAAAGTTTATTCTTTATTATTTTTATATTAAAAATAATAAATTTCAGTTAAAAATGTATTTTTTACTATTATTGTTTGCAATTAGAAGTAAATAAATATATAATAATATCTATTAGCGTATTATGTTAATTTAATTATTTATATAAACGAAATTATTAATTTGTTTTTAGTAGGAGGGAAACGGTTTGGAAAATAAAAGTTTTTATATAACAACACCGATTTATTATCCAAGTGATAAGCTTCACATAGGTCATTCTTATTGTACAGTTGCTACAGACGCAATGGCAAGATATAAAAGACTTCGTGGATACGATGTAATGTTCGTAACAGGAGCAGATGAACATGTACAGAAAATAGAAAGAATTGCAGATTCGCTTAATGTTACTCCAAAGCAGGATACAGATAAAATTGTTGCGAGCATAAAGGAGCTTTGGAAAACACTTGATATTTCTTATGAT
>CALWSX010000026.1 GCA_944384285.1 uncultured Lachnospiraceae bacterium | reverse complement strand
TTCGAATCCCTCCTGGTTCATTTTGTTTTTAATTACATATCTGCAGTCGTGGCGGAATTGGTATACGCGCTAGACTAAGGATCTAGTCCGGGTTTCTGGGTAGGGGTTCAAGTCCCCTCGACTGCATATAAAAGAAGGTCTGTAAAATCATTTTGGGGGATTTTATGGGTCTTTTTTTATAGTCTCTGTCCTATATAAGTATTAGTGAACAAAAAATATACAAATTAACTAATGAATATGCATAAACGAATTTGACACTGACATAAATAAGTGGATTTAGTTTATCAAGTTGATTTTACAAGGTGAGAGTTGGCGTACCATTGACCGAAATCTTGGTATCAACAAACAGACAGCATTATACAATCGGTATAGAATATGTGCTGTTTTCCATCAGTTTATCAGCAATCAGCAAGTATGATGCATGTCTTGTATAGACACGAACAAGAATCACTTATTGCAGAGCGTTTGTGTTGGCAGAATATGGGTAAGTCATATCGAAAAAGCACTTGTACCCCATTTTTCAAAAGATACTGTTTTGGTCACAGAAAGCCACAGAGCATATAAGACGGTAGCAAACAAGCAAAAGATACCATTAAAGTAGATTCCAAGTGGTAGACTGAAGTATGCGATAATATAGTTATAGTTTGGAACTTTTTACCGTTTTTTCCGTCCATATAGATAATTAAACAGTTATCAAACTTGAATTTGACAAAGGAGTGTGGATTGTATGAAAAGGTTAATAGCATTCGTTTTAGTTTTGGTTTGTGTGTTATGTTTAGCAGGTTGCCAAAAGATAATTAGTGCTTCGGAAGTGTATTCATTCCCTGAGCCAACAATACAAATTACAGGCTCTTTCTATTCCCAAGGACAAGAAACCGCATTTGCGATTGGTCCCGAGAAGTACGATCCTAATGATTTATCCACAATATCTGTTATCAGTTGGTTTGATGGTTTGGAAATGACTGCTTGTGATGAGCCGGAGGAAGCAGAGGGAGTAGAAAGTTATACATTTAAAGTTGACGGAAAAGATGCTTTTACCTATGAATATCGAGGCAGTGAAGCATACATCATTATTGACAGTACCTACTACAAAGTAAGCAATCCTTCTACACCTCCAATTAACTAAATTTCCATTTGTTGAACGGAATAGTATATATTTTCAGATAGGAGCAAGGTTTAAATACACCTTGCTCTTTTTTACCAATATATATTCACAGAAAAAGAATAAAAGGTTGGTTATACATACCAATACTTATCTCATACAGAGACTTTTTATAAATTAAACAAGTTTTTCTTTGGTTGAAATTTTGTTATAATATTAGTTATATTTTTATATTATAATTAAAATGACTTGTGTTAATAATTTCTTGGAAAGTTGAAGTTTGTTGATAAGTATTTCTTGAATAAGTATTTTTTATAAAAAATTTTGTAAAACCAGCGATTAATGAAAGTCTGTAAATATGGAATTTATAAAACTTTTTAATTTTATGATAAGAATACTATTATAATTAAGAAAGGTGATCTTATGGATATTTTTAAAATAAAAATAGATGAATTTTCATGGATTTGTGGGGTAGAAGATGACCCAGATGACCTTTGTCTTCATGGTCATGTTATGGTTCAAATTGGGAAAAACAAATTGCAGGGAGACGGAACAATAAGTGCAACCGGATTGTATCTTTTGAAAACGCTGAAAGAAAACAAAATAATGAATGAAAATTCTATACAAATGGTACCTTGTTGCGGACATTTTATGATTGCAAATGATGACCTATCAGAAGTTGAGATTATTGGTTGTGATACAGGTTTAGATTGGTCTGTTATACATGAAAATGGAAAAATAAAGATTATACTTAAGACAGGGGAAGAAGAAAGTTTGGATTTTTCCGAATATAAAACAGAGGTTTTTAAGTTCTGTGATGAGGTTTATAATTATTATAAATCAAGTAAACCTAAAAATATTCCAAAAGACGAATTTGATAGAAAAGGGTATATTGCATTTTGGAACGAGTGGCATAGACGAAGAGAAGAAAAATATTAATAAAAAAAGTACCTATATTTATAGGTACTTTTTTTATTAATATTTAATTGGTGATAAACATCTTAAAGCATTTAAAATTGCTAAAACTGCTACTCCTACATCAGCAAAAACTGCAGCCCACATATTTGAAAGGCCAAAAGCTGCAAGTATTAAAATGCCTATCTTAATAGTAAGTGCAAAAATGATATTTTGATTTACAATACGTAATGTTTTTTTGGAAATTTTAATTGCGTCTGATATTTTTGACGGTTCGTCTGTCATTATAACAATATCCGCAGCTTCTATTGCGGAATCAGAACCCATAGCACCCATGGCAAAACCAATATCAGCTCTTGCAAGTACAGGTGCATCATTAATTCCGTCACCTACAAATGCAAGCTTACTACCAGGAGATACTGTATTTAAAATAGATTCAAGTTTTTCTACTTTATCAGTTGGAAGAAGCTCTGTATAAACTTCATCTAAATTAAGTTCTTTTGCAACTTTTTCACCAACAGCTTTGCTATCACCTGTCAACATTATTGTCTTTTTAATTCCCATACTTTTTAAATTTGAAATAGCTTTATGAGAATCTTCTTTAATTTTATCTGAAATTAATATGTAACCAATATATTTATTCTCAAGTGCAACATGTATTACAGTTCCAATAAGATTTTTTTCTGAATAATCTATATTCATTTTATGCATAAGTTTTGAGTTACCTACTAAAACTGTATTTCCGTCTATTGTAGCTTTAATTCCAAAGCCTGATATTTCCTCAATATTTTGTATTTTACTATTATCAATCTCTTTTCCATATGCTTTTTTAAGAGAAAGTGATATTGGGTGATTTGAATAATATTCCGCAAATGCAGCTAATTCCAGGAGTTTTTCAGATGATACAGAAACAGGATAAGTTTCCCTTACTTCAAATACACCTTCTGTGAGAGTTCCTGTTTTATCAAAAACTATTATTTCTGTTTTAGATAAATTTTCAAGGTAGTTGCTACCTTTTATAAGTATTCCATCTTTTGAGGCACCACCGATTCCTCCAAAAAATGAAAGAGGAATAGATATTACCAAAGCACAAGGACAGGATACAACAAGGAATGTTAAAGCTCTATAAATCCAATCTTTAAATTCAGCTCCGTTTATTAAAAGTGGAGGAACAAAAGCTAAAATAACAGCGGCTATAACTACAATAGGAGTATATACAGCAGCAAATTTGCTTATAAAATTTTCTGACTTTGATTTTTTGTTACTTGCATTTTCAACAAGATCAAGAATTTTGCTTACTGTAGATTCTTCAAAAGGTTTTGTAACTTCAATAGTTAAAACACCATTTAAATTTATAGAACCGCTTAAAACATCTGAACCTTTTTGCACTTCACGTGGCATAGATTCTCCTGTTAAAGCGGAAGTATCAAGCATAGAAGAACCATCAATAATTATACCGTCAAGAGGAATTTTTTCTCCCGCAGATACGATTATAATATCTCCAACATTAACATCATAAGGATCGACTTTCTCAATTTTATCCTCTTTTTTTATGTTGGCATAATCAGGGCGGATATCCATAAGTTCTGAAATTGACTTTCTTGACTTATTAACAGCATAGTCTTGGAAAAGCTCACCAATTTGATAAAAAAGCATAACCCCTACAGCTTCTGGATATTCTCCCACAAAAACTGCACCTATTGTTGCAAGGCTCATTA
>CALWSX010000025.1 GCA_944384285.1 uncultured Lachnospiraceae bacterium | reverse complement strand
CTCCGCTCGACTTGCATGTGTTAAGCACGCCGCCAGCGTTCATCCTGAGCCAGGATCAAACTCTTAAATTAAAGTTTTAATCTGCTCAGTTTACCCTAAATTAAAGTTAACTGGCTTTTTTGTTTTTGTTAATAAATCAAAGTTTATTGACTAAGGTTTATAGTATTAACTGTTTAGTTTTCAAGGATCGAATTTGTCGCTTTTTCAGTTCTTTTCTGTGCTTAGCGACTTATTTATTATATAACAATGTCTAATATTTGTCAATAACTTTTTTACTCTTTTTTAAATCTTTTTTAAAAGTTATTTACTCAAATCTTACAGAAACTTACTGTTTTCTTGCGACAGCTTGTTTATTATATCGCCTCTTTTTTTAAAAGTCAAGGACTTTTTTAAAATTTTTTTAATTTATTTTTTAGTTCAAAAAACAACGTAATTATGGGCTTTTTATATACTTCTTATTTAAACCATAGAAAAATATTTTAAAGCCCTACGTTGCCATCAAAATATTTTAAAATTTCATCGAAAAACTTTGCATTAATAGTTTTTGTATCTTTCATATTCAAAATATCCAAAGCCGCTTCTCTTGTTTCCTTTAAAATATCTGTATCTTTATAAAGATTTGCTATTTTGAGTTCAGGAAGACCGTGTTGCTTTGTACCAAAAAAATCTCCAGGACCTCTAAGCATTAAGTCCTTTTCTGAAATATAAAAACCATCATCAGATTTTTTCATAACTTCCATTCTTTGTTTTGCGACCTTATTTTTTGAATCACAAATAAGTATACAGTATGACTTTTCACTACCTCTACCTATTCTTCCTCTTAACTGGTGAAGCTGAGCAAGCCCAAATCTCTCCGCATTTTCTATAAGCATTACAGTTGCGTTAGGAACATTTATACCAACTTCAATAACGGTTGTTGATATAAGAATATGTGTCTCCCCTTTTGAAAACCTTTCCATTACCTCTTGCTTTTCTTTAGGTTTCATCTTTCCATAAACAAATTCTACATTATAATTATTAAAAACATCATTCTTTAAAGTCTCACCATATTCTGTGACCGATTTTAATTCAAGCTTATCAGACTCAGAAACCATAGGACAAACTATATAAATCTGTCGTCCTTTATCTATTTCCTTTTTTATAAATGTATAAATCCTCTCATGATATGATGAATCAACACACAAAGTATCTATCTTTTGTCTACCAGGAGGAAGCTCATCTATAATAGAAATATCAAGATCACCATAGAGTATAAGCGCCAAAGTCCTTGGAATAGGAGTTGCTGTCATAACAAGTATATGTGGATTTTCGCCTTTTTCCGAAAGCTTTAGTCTTTGTCTTACCCCAAAACGATGCTGTTCATCTGTTATTACAAGTCCAAGATTAGAAAATTTGACACCCTCTTGTATCACAGCATGAGTTCCTATCACCATTTTTACAAAACCGCTCTTTATATTTTCGTATATTTCATCTTTTTCTTTCTTTTTTTGTGACCCTGTTAAAAGAGCTGTTTTTATGCCGAATTTCTCAAACACATTTGAAAAACTGTCAAAATGTTGTTTTGCCAAAACTTCTGTAGGTGCCATTAACGAAACCTGGTAACCATTGTTTATGGCAACAAAAGCTAAAAGCATGGCAACAAATGTTTTACCACTTCCAACATCACCTTGAACAAGTCTGTTCATTACCTTCCCAGATGAAATATCTTTTTTTATTTCTTTTATAACTCTTTTTTGTGCATTTGTAGGATCAAAAGGAATTTGTTTCAAAAAGTCTTTCACACACGAAAAATCTTTTATAACAAATCCTTTTAAGTTTGTATCTATATTTTCCTTTATACCTAAAAGACATGTTTGAAATATTAAAAGTTCCTCAAATACAAGCCTTCTTCTTGCTATAAAAAAATCATCATTTGATTTTGGGTAATGAATGTTTGAAATTGCAAAACTTCTGTCACACAAAAAATAATTTTCTTTTATTTCTTTTGGAATAAATTCTTTTATTTCATTTTCTGTATGAGAAAGTACATTTAAAATAAGTGTTCTTAAAAACTTTTGATTTACTCCATTTGTAAGGGAATATACAGGAACGATCCTTCCTCCGCTCACTATATCTTTTTCTGTAACTTTTTCATACTCAGGATTTTGAATTTCCTTTTTTTTGCCCGAAAAAACAACTTTTCCTGTAAAAATATATAATTCAAAAGGCAAAAAAGTACTTTTTAAATATGGTTGATTATAAAAAAGAGCCGTAATCTCTCCTGTTGAATCTTTAAGCGGTACTTTTGTAAGTGTTTTAAAACCTCTTTTTAAATTTGAGACAGTTCCCGAAATTTGGGCATAAAAAGTATAGATGCCTTCCTCCGTTATATCAGATATATTTAAAACATTACTTCTGTCATCATAATCCCTTGGATAATATGTTAAAAGGTCATAAATCGTAAATATACCCAAACGGTTTAAAAGCTTCTCTCTTTTTTCGCCTATGTTTTTTATTGTGTTTATACTATCTTTTATGTTCATAGTCTCACCGCTTAAAATTTTGTAATTTATTACACTAATTATATCTTATGAAAAACCCATGTCAAGCTGATTAAAATTAAGTTTTATATAAATAGAAAAAACAAAAAATATAATAAAATGGTCTAAATATATATTTACACTTTTTTATATTTTCTAATCTAAATCGACATATAAACCTTTAAAAAATTATTTTCATTATTTTTTTCTTAAAATGTAACAAAATTAAATATATTTCATACCATATAGTATAGTTAACCACAAGGAGAGTGAAATTGTGAATAAAGAATTAAAAAGTATAAGAAATCTTAGCAGAGAAGAATGTATAGATGTAATAAAAAAATGTAAAACAGCAAATGTCTCATTCTCAAGAAAAAATATCC
>CALWSX010000024.1 GCA_944384285.1 uncultured Lachnospiraceae bacterium | reverse complement strand
AATTTTATAATAATCCTGTACTGAAATATCTTTCTATACGGTCTGGAAGAACTGTAGCTATTATCTTATCTTTTCCGTATTTTTCAGCAATAGCTTTACTTGCCCAAATATTTGCGCCTGAAGATGTACCACAAAGAAGGCCCTGTACTTTTGCAAGTTCTCTTGTTGTATTCATAGCGTCTTCATCACTTACAACTATTACATCATCAATAAGGCTGGTATCCAAAACTTCCGGAATAAACCCATCACCTATACCCTGAATTGAATGAAGTCCTGGTTCATCACCAAGAAGAGCCGATACCCCCTTAGGCTCTACAGCAACAATTTTAACATTTGGATTTTTTTCTTTTAAATATTTTCCGATACCCTGTAAAGTTCCGCCACTTCCAAGACCGGATACAAAAACATCAACTTTACCATCAAGCTGGTTATAAAGTTCTACTGCTGTTTCTTTATAGTGAATTTCAGGATTGCTTTTATTTACAAACTGCTGTGGCATATAATATTCATCAGATGAATTAACAATTTCGTTAGCTTTAGCTATACAGCCATCAAGTGAAAGTTTTGCAGGTGTTAAAACAAGCTCAGCGCCTAAAGCACGAATAATTTTTTTACGTTCTTCGCTCATATTTTCAGGCATAACGATAATAACATTATATCCCATGCGCACACCTACAAAAGCAAGACCAATTCCTGTATTACCTGATGTTGGCTCAACAATAGTCATACCCTTTTTTAAAAGCCCAGCTTTTTCAGCTTCAACAATCATATTTTTTGCAACTCTGTCTTTGATGCTTCCCGCAGGATTTAAGTATTCAGCCTTAGCAAATATATTTAATCCCGTTGTCTTTTTAAGACTTATTAAGGGTGTATTACCAATTAAGTCAACAATATTTTCAATATACATTTCCTTCACTCCCCATGAATTTATAATTTGTCATATTTTACCACAATGTCAATAAAAAGTATATACATTTAATTTTTTATAACATTAGCATCAGGAAGAAGAGATGATATATTCTCGATTTCATCATAATCATTAACAAGATCTTCTGTACCATAATTCTCTATCTTCCAAATTCTATATTCATCATTTGTAACAAAACGAACAGGTATTTCCTTTTTAAAATAATTATTTATGCTTTCTGATATAATATCAGCTTTGTCTTTAAGAAGATCTATAAGTGCATCATATCCCAAAATAGTAATTGCATTATTATCCATATATACAGGTTTTCCTGTTTTTAATTTTCCTCTTAAAGGCATTGTCAAAGACTTTGTAAAACTATCAAAATTTTTGATAATTTCCTTTATATCCTCAGGAGTTGCTTTTTGTATTGCAACTTTTCTTTCTTCTTTTTTATCTTGTTCTATAACTTTTTCAAATTTAGGAATTTCAGGTAAAGATACATTGTATGTTCCATTTTCCAAGTTTCTTAAAAGCGCATTTACTTTGGCAGAAACAGCTTCAAGGTTATCACTATCTGCAAAAGAACTTAATTTTATAACCAAAACTTCAAGAAGTATTCTTGGGTCTCTTGCATAACGCATTTCTGACAAAAGTTCAGAAAACTTGTTTACAAAATATATAAGCTCCTCTACTGATGTTTTTTGAGACTGTTCAAAGTATTTTTGTGCTGTTTCTTTTGTTGTTTCAAGCAATATGTCGTTGTTCCCAGCTGTTTTTGCTATCATGAGATTTCTTAAATGATTTATAAATTCAAGAACAAATTGATTAATATTACGTCCCTGCATAAGCATCTCATTTATAATCTCAAGACCTCTTTTTGTATCAAGCATAAACAAAGAGTCCGCCATATCAAAAAGAATGGAATTATCAACAGAAGATGTTGTTTCAAGCACTTTTTCAAGTGTAATTTCTTCATTCATATAAAAAGAAACACACTGTTCAAGAATACTTAAACTGTCACGCATAGACCCGTCCGCAAGTTTAGATATAATATCAAGAGCATCATCTGTAATATTTATACCTTCTTTATCCATATAAACACGAAGTGTTTTTGCAATTTCAGATGATGAAATTCTCTTAAAATCAAACCTTTGACACCTTGAAAGAATTGTAATAGGAATTTTTTGAGGGTCTGTTGTTGCAAGTATGAATATAACATGTGCCGGCGGCTCTTCAAGTGTTTTTAAAAGAGCGTTAAAAGCTCCTCCCGATAACATATGAACCTCGTCAATTATATAAACTTTATACTTACCCTCTGTAGGAGGATATTTTACTTCTTCACGAAGTTCACGAATATTATCAACACCTGTATTTGAGGCAGCGTCTATCTCAACAACATTAAGTCCTGTTCCATCAAGGGCTGAAAGGCACATTTTACATTCGTTATCCGGATTTCCGTTTATTAAATTTTCGCAATTAACCGCTCTTGCAAATATTTTTGCAACAGAAGTTTTTCCCGTACCTCTTGTACCGCAGAAAAGATATGCATGTGGTATTCTTCCGCTTAAAAGTTGGTTTTTAAGAGTAGTAACTATATGGTCCTGCCCTACAACCGAATCAAAATCAAGAGGTCTGTATTTTCTGTAAAGCGCTCTGTAATTTAAAGCCATTTTTATTGCCCCTTATTTCAATAATTTTTTTATAATTTTTATCTTGTTTCCAAAAGGCGGATATCTTACTTCTATATCAAAAGCATTTGTTTTTTCTACTATACTTTTTTTATGAGAAAAAGTATCAAAGCTGTATTTTCCATGATATGCACCCATACCGCTTGCACCAACTCCGCCAAAAGGCATATTATGGTTTACTATGTGTATTATTGTATCATTTATACAGCCCCCGCCGTATGACAAAGTATTTATCAATTTTTTCTTTAATATATTATCGTTCGTAAATATATATAATGCAAGAGGTTTATCATTTTTTTGTATATATGAAACTACATCTTTTATATTTTCATATTTTATTACAGGAAGAATAGGCCCAAATATTTCTTCTTTCATTACCTGCATTTCAAAGTCTACATCTATCAAAACAGATGGCTCAATTTTAAGTTTATTTATATCTGATTTTCCTCCACAGAATATTTTACCGTCATTTAAAAGGTTTGTTAATCTTAAAAAATGTTTTTCGTTTATAATTTTTGGATATTCTTTGTTATTAAGAGGGTCTTCTCCGTAAAAATCAAATATATATCGTGCAATTTCTGATAAAAGCTTATCATATATATTTTTATGCGCAAAAACATAATCAGGTGCAACACAGGTTTGACCTGCATTTATAAATTTTCCCCATACTATACGTTTTGCTGCAAGCTGAATGTCTGCTTTTTCATCAACAATTACAGGGCTTTTACCTCCAAGTTCAAGAGAAACAGGCGTAAGATTTTTACTTGCTTCTTTCATAACTTCTCTTGCAACACTTTTACTTCCTGTAAAAAATATATAATCAAAATTTTGTTTCAAAAGGTCTTTGTTTTCTTTTCTTCCGCCTAATATAACTGCACCGTATTTTATACCGAAAACTTCTTCAATTATTGTTTTTAAAATTTCAGAAGTTTTTGGAGAATATGCTGAAGGCTTTAATACAAAACAGTTCCCAGCAGAAACAGCTCCTATTATAGGAGACATTGAAAGCAAAAATGGGCAATTCCAAGGTGACATTATAAGTACAACACCATACGGTTCCTTATAAATTTTTGAATATGAAAGAAAATGTGCCATAGGCGTAATTTTATTTTCAGGCTTTGCCCATTTTTCCATATTTTTAATTACATAACTTATCTCAGAAAGTACAAGCCCTATATCTGTTTCATAGCTTTCAAAAGGGCTTTTTCCCAAATCTTCATATAGTGCCTTTGTTATTTCTTTTTCATATTTTTTTATTGTATTTCTAAGCATCAAAAGTTTATATTTTCTTACTTTTAAAAGCTTTGTTTTATTTTCGTTAAAATATTCTTTTTGAAGTGAAACTATTTTTTCAGTTTTCATTAAAAAACTCCTTAACTAAAAAATTTAACTATACATTTTATATGCTTTTCACCATTTTTAAAGTACTTCCCGATTCAGTCTTTTTAACTCTTATTTGTTTTTCAATACGTTCTTTAAGTTCATCAACATGAGAAATAATACCTACAAGCCTGTTATTATCTGTAAGCTCTGTAAGTGTTCGTATTGCTGTTTCTCTGGATTCCGTATCAAGAGATCCAAAACCTTCATCAAGGAAAAGTATATCTGTAGAAATTCCTCCAGAGTAACTTTCTATAACATCAGACATACCAAGTGCCAAAGATAAAGCAGCTTTAAATGATTCTCCGCCAGAAAGCGATTTAACATCACGTTTTTTACCTGTATGATTATCAAATATTTCTATTTCAAGACCTGTTTTTTTGTTTGCGCTGTCAAATGTTTCTTTATGGCAGAGCTCATATTTTCCATCTGTCATTTTTATAAATCTTTTGTTTGCAAAATAAATTATATTTCTGAAATAAGCCCCTTGAACATATTGCTCAAAAGCGAGTTTTCCAACCCCTTTAAGTCTTCCGTTTGCGGCATCACTTAACATTTTTATTTCGGTATATTTTTGTAAATCATCATTATATTTTAAATATTCTTTTTTAATTCTTTTAATGATATCTGAATTTGAAGTTATGGAAGAACTAAGCTCTTTTATTTTTTCATTTTGTTCTTTTTCGTTTTTATCAAAAAGCTCAAGTTTATTTTCCATATCTGAAACATCAACATATATATAGCCTTTTGTTTTTTCTTCCAATGTTTTTATTGAGCCGTCAATATAGGTTAACTTATTGTAATACTCTTCTTTTTCATTTTTCATATTTTCAAAAACTTCTTTATCAACAAAATATCCTTTAAGTATATCTATGTTTTTAAATCCGTTTTTTATAATTTTTTCAGAAAATTCTTCTTTAAGAGCTGATAATAAGCTAATACCTGATTCTTTTCTTAAAGTTTGGTCTTTAATAAGAATTTTTATATTCCCAAGATTAAGCTCTGCATTATTTTTGTTGTCTAAAGCATCTTTTAAAGTTCTATTCATATTATCAAGTATATTTTTCTTTTTAGTGCATTCTTTTTCCGCTTCCTCTTTATCAGCAAAAGAAAGAGTCTTTTTAATCTCTTCTATACTTGCATTAACAGAAGAATATTTCTTCTCTCTATCAGTAAGAAATGTTCTTAATTTTTCTTTGTACTCTTCTGCTTTTTCTATATTTTTTTCATAAAGGGCTATTTTTTCATCTGCTTTTGAAAGTATGTCTATATTCTTTTTAAGAGTTTCTTCTATAGCGCTTGTTTTTAAAATTTCTTCATCGATTTTTTCTGATTTTTTGTCTATAAATTCAAAACTTAAGTTTTCTGTATTATTTTCCAAAATATCAAAATAAGATGTTTCTATTTCTTCTGATTTTATTTCAAAATCTGTTTTACATACAGAAATTTGTTTTGATTTTTCAGAAAGATTATCCCCCGCTTTTTCAGATTCAGATTTTAAAGTATTAAGTTCTTCTTCTGTTATAGAGTTATAAGAAATTTTTGCTAAATTAGGATGCGAAAGAGAGCCACAAACAGGACAAGCCATACCTTCTTCAAGGTCTTTTGCCAAAATACCTGCCTGTTCTCTCAAAAATATCCTGTAAGATTCATTATACAGGTTATT